>JAEOTV010000283.1 GCA_016839635.1 Promethearchaeota archaeon
GACACTTCAATATCTAAAACTCTACTATCTATTACTTTCACTGATTCTATATTTTGATTTAATGATGTTCTTTCTAAATATCGTTTGAATGTTTCTACTTCTGGAAGTTCAGGCAAGATAAGTTTATTAATTCCTTTTTTATTAAACTCTAAAATATAATACCAACTCAAGTTTAATTATTCAAAAACACCATCAGGCTAAGAATAAAATAAAAGAGCTGATAAGGAGTGACCATAATTCGCTCGATTATACCTCTATATTTACCTGAGGCAAAAATACTAGAAATAATCACACCTATTAATGAGAGTATTGCTGAAATAAGTGAAAATATAGCGAAACTACTCCATGCTGATACACTCTGTAAGCGAAGCCA
Source organism: Promethearchaeota archaeon (assembly GCA_016839635.1). Next base: position 374 of record JAEOTV010000283.1, read on the forward strand.
AAGTGCCATCATCCCCGCAATTGCGAAGATCCCCATTAAAACTACAAGAGCAATATGCATTTTTCCTTTATAAGTTGTAAATTCACCACCTTCATCGAGAGGGAAGAAGAAAGCAACTAATAATCCTAATATAGAACTAATCAGAAGGAAAATAGGTCCAAGAATCGAACCACCACTGTCAGTAATACCCCAATGTAATCCAATAAAAAAAATAAACAACAACACACTTTCTGTTATCACAAATGATTGTGCTAAACGTCTATTAGGAGCGTCAACAGCGAATAGTGAACTGATATCATCTCGAATATGGTTATAATCTGATTGAAAACTTCCAATAATAACCCACATTGCAGTATATATAATTGGACTTAGCATTCCACATATAGCCAAAATTTGAAATAAATTCATATTTGTCTTATTTTATACTTAAAATTAAAATTTTACTTATCATAAAAAAAAATAAAAAAAATGTATTGAAAATTAATTAAATTATGCGGGTTGTAGAACTCCAGCAAATACTAGCCATGCTAACAGAGATTTTGAAATTAAGCTCAAAAGGATATATCCTCTCTCTCCATATAAATAATCTCGCCATTTGCCTTTCTTTTTATATTGCATGATCATATTAATTGGAAACGTATTAAAGAAAAAGAAATAAGATCCAAAAATCGCCCAAACAAACCACGGAATTTCTCCGAAACTCCCATTCCCAAATAAATATACCAAAATTATTACCCATGGTATTATTCCAGCAAATACACCAATGTAAAAAGCAGTCCATTTCGTTTTTTCGGTTGTTTGATTATGTAATTCCATCATTAATCCCATTAAATTCATTGTAGCATTTATCGCAAAAATAACAATTAAAGTTCCTAAGTCATAAACTCCAAAAAACATCGAAATAATGACTATCATTATAGATGAACTTAAGGCATATTCGAACCATCGAAAATAGTTGATTTCTTGTTTCAATTTTTCATTATAAAAATCATTAACTCGTGGTAATACTATTAAGAAATGAGCTATTGATGATATGAACAGAAATGATGACACTAATATTCCTACGGGTATTGAACCCAATTGAGTATAATTTGGGACTAATATACCTGGGGGATCAACATATTCCAAAAATGCAGTGGTAATCGGGAGTTCAAAATCCCTAATTTGAGGAATAAACAATGCTAATGTCAACATTATGCTTGCTTGAATAAGGTGTAAAAAACCCATAATCAAATTGAATCGTCGTAAATAAGGAAAGGTTATTTCAGACTCCATTCTCTCTTCCATTTTAATCATTTTTTTATTTAATTATTTTTAGTTTTTATTCAGAAAGTCTATCATTAAATGTTTTTTAAATATATAATAATTCCATAAAATTCTAGATAATGAGAAGCCAGCTTTATTAAAAAAAATTCTTTCTTTAATTTATAGAATAAAAATCTAAAAAGATAGCTATTGTAAAAGGAAAATTATGATTTAATCTTTTTTCCAAAAATCCAATATTGATATTCACTGCCTCTTTCCAGAACCCCTTCAAAGATAATTGAGAATCCTGCTTTTTTTACCAGTTCGAGAGTTGTTTTTGGGCTAAAATTACTCCAAAACATTGGCACTCCAAAGAAGTTACTCTTCCCTTCTGATTCTGAAACACCTGTATTGATCAATAATATCCCTCCGGGGTTCAATATTTCAAAAAATTTTTTGAAGATCCCAAGATGATTCTTTTTGGCTACGTGAAAAAGAGTATAAACACTTACAATACCATCAAAAGTATTTTCCTTAAATTTTAACTCGTTCATATCCATTTTAATAAACTCAGCATTAGGAACATTCTCTCGTGCAAGACTCAACATTTTATCAGATAAATCAATACCAGTTACTTTAATTCCTCTCTTAGTTAAGAATTTTGTTGTTGGAATACCCGCACCACATCCTACATCTAAGATATGAGCATTTTCTGGGAGTAAAGAGACAAATTCTGCTAACTCATTATTGAATTTATTTAAATCCCTATGATTGTAATAATCTTCAGCGATTTTATTATATCCTTTTTCTACCAATTTACTAATTTCATTCATATAGCTAGATAAAATAATTAAATCTTAAGTAGACTCGGATAATATTTTATTATCCAAGGATACTCTAGCAATTATATAAATTAATCTAATAGGTTAAAGAATTTATAATATTTAACAATGAATCTCTTTTATTTGCCCGAAATTCTCAATTTGATTATACTTCTTGTTCTTTGATTGAAAATGGACAAAAATCTGAGAATTTTTGAGTTCTGGCATTTGCTCAAATAATTTCATATCTGCATGTTTAATTGCCTGAAAAACCAGTGGTAAATGATATCGAAAGATTCTATCTCGTAATCCCGCCCAACCAAAACAAAATCCTCCACTAACGTGTAAATAGAAATGAAGTTCATATTTATTATCTTTTTTTTGCCATTCTGCTAATACTTCATCTTTCATAAATCGCGTATAAAGAGGGGATATTTGATCATAATCATATTCGGGGGCTATAGTAAGGAAAAGATCTCCAGTTGAATCAGAATGAGTTAATGTATATTTGCGAGGTAATAGTAATTTGTCAACATCAACCGTATCTTTATAGACAATGTGCAATTTTTCAGGATTCAAATCTGCCATTGTTATAATTATTATATACTTTAAATGATTGTTTAAACCTTCTTCTTATAAACTATTAATATAAAGTATAAAAAATTAGCTAGAATTTATGATAACAATACTAAATTTTACACATTGTTTTAATACTAAAATGAAATCTCTAAAAGGAAAGACTCTTTTCATTACAGGTGCTAGCAGGGGCATTGGAAAATCAATAGCATTAAGAGCAGCTCGAGAAGGGGCAAATATTGCTGTAGTGGCAAAAACTAAAGAAACTCACCCACAATTGCCCGGAACGGTATATACTTCAGTAGATGATATCAAATCAGCTGGTGGTAATGCCATTCCTTGTATTACAGATATTAGATTTGAAGATCAAATCCAAGAAGCTGTTAATGCGACAATTAAAGAATTTGAAGGGATTGATATTCTTGTAAATAATGCTAGTGCTATTAACTTATCTCCAACTCTAGAACTTGAGATGAAAAGATTTGATCTCATGTTTTCTGTTAATATACGAGGGACATTCTTATGTTCAAAGTTATGTATTCCACACTTGAAAAAAGCAGAAAACCCTCATATATTAAATTTATCGCCCCCTTTAAATTTAGACCCAAAATGGTTTAAAAATAACGTTGCTTATACAATAGCTAAATATGGAATGAGTATGTGTGTTTTAGGAATGGCAGAAGAATTTAAAAAAGACAGGATTGCAGTAAATGCATTATGGCCTCGAACACCAATAGCAACGGCAGCAGTTGAAAACTTATTAGGCGGTAAATCTACAATTAAGCATTCACGGATTCCGGAAATTGTAGCTGATGCCGCATATCTTATTCTTACTAAAAACAGTAAAGAATGCACTGGTAATTTCTTTATTGACGAGGAATTCCTTATCGAAAATGGAATTACTGACTTAAAGAAATACTCTGTTGATCCTAATGAGGAACTTTATCAAGATTTTTTTCTTTAATTATATTTGTAGAAATTCAAAGATTTAGTCAAAATAGTCTAATGGGTATTTTTATTCCCCTTCCTTTAAATTTACTAAATCAAATTTCCTATTATGATAAAAACTTTTATTCACGAAATTGATCGACAAATCGTTTCTACTAGAGATTTATATAATGAAACAAAGTATGAGATTTTTAAAAAGAGGATTCAAAAGCTAGAAGCTCAAAAACGTGAAATTTTAATAGCCTTGAGAGGTCCTGATTATACTTCTCTTTAAATAAGTCTTATTGGTTTTTATTATAAAAGGAAATGTTGAGATTATGTTATAAAATTTTTTTTTTCCTTTAATAAGAATTTCAAAATTCCTTAATACTTTTCAGTTTCTTTACAAATTATATGCATCTAATGTAAATAATGAACTGCAACCTTTTCCTATAGATGGTGTTAAGCGTCCTAGCACCCGAAAAATAGCCCCTTCTCGACCACATTCTGGACATCTTTCCCAATTTTCCACTTGAACGATATCGTCTAATAAAACAGCCAATCCCGCGTAGCTGTCAACTCCATATGGCGTAACCAATTCTAAGAGGCCAGGTTCTCCTGTCTTTTTTATAGGTTCTGACGTTTCAATTTCACGAATTACAATTCGACCTTGATCCTTATTGACGTGGAGAATAAAATCGTTATAGTCCTCTGACCAATGACCACCACATGTCATTGGGCTTTCAGTAGCGGCAAAATTATCACAAAATTTATCTTTGGTAATGTTGAACATATCACACATTTGTTCAATGAACTCTGGTTTTTTTACACTGTATCCTAATTTAATACGACCTTTAGTACCATCCCAACCTCCGCCTCCAGTAATAATGTGAACGTGATCGCTTAGATCGAAAGTTTTTCTCTCTTTAAGATAATAGTCATTTAAAACCTTATGCATCCATAACGGAGAATTGGCCATAATTGTTGGTATTTTTTTTTGTTCAACTCTATTAAGTTCAGATTTTAATAATTTTCCATTAATTCCAATCACAGCACGAGCTTTAAAAGTTGTTACCATTTTCCCAAGTGTTTTCCAGAGAAAGAATTGTAATAAATAATTAATATGTTTTCCTTCCCATATATCAACAATACTTTTATAGAGGAGATATGCATCCTTACCGTAAAAATTGTGTCTTATTTTATTAATGATTTCCATTCCGGGGGCAAATAAGATTAGATTATTCACTTTGTCTTTATGTGAAAAAGAATTGAAAACTTCGTTATAATTGGCTTTTAAAACTTCAATATCATTATCCACTCTTCCTACAATACTAGGATCTCCGCAGGTTGAGGAGGACTCCATCCAATATTTTAAATTTTCAAAAGAACTCCCTCGTAGTAAATCCTTAAATTTACAATTAGAGAGTTTAAAAAAACTCCATGGTACATAAGGAATTTCACCTAATTTAGATTCTTTTAAAGTCGCATCAAAATCATATTCGGCGTCCTTACATAGCTTATTATATATTGTGCAATCCTCTGCTGTCTCTTTTATGATATTCGATATGTTGTTTAGAATCATTAATAAAAGCCACTTGTAAATATAAAGTATTTAATACCAAGTGTTATTTAAGTTCTGTGAGAATAAAAAATTATGATACTTATTTATATTACTTGATTAATTGTTTTGAATATAGGATTATTATTTTCTAGAGGCTTCCCAATGGAATGGAGAGTAAAATATATTTTTAATTTTCCAGAAGATATTACATGGCATAATGGGTATGCTCAATTTGGATTTCATGATTATCAAGGAAACTTCTATGTTTTGCGACACGATAATAACTGGTTTGGAGAATTTAATAAAAATAATGAATTTCTCTGGACAGCAGGTACGACAAATCCTAATCTCAGTGATACTCATATGTTTTTTAGTTTAAAAAAACCCATGTATATTTCTAAATCCCCTACAGATGAAGCATTAATAATATCAAGTGGTGGAAATAAGAGGATATATAAGTTGTTTCCAGATGAAAAGAAATTTGATTTATTAATAGATCTAGAAGAACATGCTGTAAAAGATATAGGCAATTGTGTATTTGATAAGGAAGGCAATATATGGATAAATGAAATTACAGGATGTAAGATCTGGCAATTTAACTCAGAAGGAAAGAAAAAAAATGTATTAGGCGATGGAAAACCTGGCTTTCAAACAGAACCGGTTAGCTATGATGATGTTCGATTTAGTTGGATTTACGATATACGAATTGGACCAGACAATAATTTATATGTTCTTGATAGTGGAAATTATGCTGTCAGAATGATTGATCTTAATGATGAAATTGTTGATCTTATTGTTGGCACAGGTGAACCGGGTTATTTAGGTGATGGAAAATCCGTCAAAAAAGCTACTCTTGGTTCTGACAATAATGAACAGTATGATGGACCTTGGGCAATGTCGCTAGATGAAGAGGGCAATATTTTTATTGGTGATACTCATAATCATGTTGTTCGTATGGTTGAAAAAAAGAAAAAAAAGCGAATTATTTCTACAATCGCTGGAAACCCAGAGTTTGTTCCTTCATTAAGGAATTCTGTGAATGAAACTGATCCATTCAAAATAAATTTTCCTAAGATTTGCAGCATGGATTATTTTAATAAGGAATTGTTTATTCCTGAGTGGGATGGAGACCTCATTGTACTTGAAAAAGTTGATTAAGAAGATTTATAGAAATCATGATTAATTGGATAAATTTTGGTTCATTATTACTAAGTCTCTTTCTTTTCAGTTATTTGTATAGTCTAAGTATTCAACCAGTTAAGAGAGAACAACGAAAAGGTAAACTTGCTTGGAAGCAATGTATGAGATTACGTCTAACTGCTGGTTTCTTTGAATTGATCATTGTAATGAACTTGATACTATGGATTTTGTTCCCGATTCCGTTAATCAATTGGCAAATATCCAATAATTATCTTATAGGAATTCTCATTGGAATTTTAATTACCATTCCCTGTTTAGTAATCATGATTAAGGGTATGAGAGATGCTGGTCAAGAAACGATACAACCCTCTCAAGATACCCAAATGTATGGTGGTATATATAATCATATACGACATCCTCAATCACTTGGAGAATTCCCACTTTTTATCGCAATAGCATTTATGGTGAATTCTTGGTTTTTAATTATTCTAATGAGTGCTTACGTTGTATTATATGTTCCAATTATGATTCATTATGAGGAACAAGATCTAATAAGACGTTTTGGTGAAAAATATAGGGAATACCAAAAAAGAACTGGAGCTTTATTTCCCAGATTTAAAAACAAATAGCAAGATATTTTTTAAAATATAATAGAGAAATATTTTTTTAAGTCTTTCAGTCTTACGAAAAGTGCTGGTACACTTTCTCTATATTTAATGTAATCTTTTCCAAATCTATGAATTAATTCTCTTTCTTCTACCAATTTGATATGTATATTTATTCCTATTAGAAATATTAAGAAATAAATAATAGAATAAATAGAGAACCTGAAAAAAATGCTTCCTATACAAAATAACATTAATGAATGATAAGTTGGATGACGTAAAATAGAATAAATTTCATGATTTTGAATTGTAGAATCTTCTGGGTAATAAATATAGACTAAACCCATATAATCTATACCAAAAATCTTTAAAGTTTTTCTAATCACCATAAATCCTAAACCAAAAAATATAAGCCATAATACTAATCTAATAGATAACAAAATAACAGAAAAGTCGAAGAATATATCAGATATAGGAATAGCTAAATACCAACTAATAGATTGATTATCTAAGTATGGTACAATCAAATCTGTGGGGAAAAAACTATGAATTACGACTGAGATTACCATGGGGATACCAGTCACCACAAACTTAAAGCCTTTCTGATATGCTAATTTTCTATTTTTATTCAAATATTTGTCTCGTTTTCGCCAGAATGAATAGACCAATAAAAAGCCAACTATTAATATAATCAATGAACCAAACATAGGAGTTAATGGTTCCAAAATCTGTAAGACATTAGATTCTATGAATATACGCGGTAGTGAATCCATTATTAACTGAAACACTATGGAGCTTAGAAAAACAATAATTACTATAATTATGAATTTTATTATGCTTTTTCCCTGATAATCTGGAAGTTTTTCTTTTAGCTTTTCTATTCCTTTCATTCACTTTAATTACTCATTCATAAATATTTAAGACTAACTCTTTCTGGTAAAAATTAATATTTGAAGGCGATAACCTTATTATAGAGATTGTGAATTAAGTATGTATAATACCTTTTTTGCAATCTATCCCAAAATCTAAAACTAAACAATTTAGGGTGAATCAATGACTAAGATTAAGGTGAACGATACAGAATTATACTATGAGGAACTTGGTTTAAGAGATCCTTTTTTAGTTATGCATGGGGGCTTAGGAATTGACCATTCCTACTTTCGTCCGGCGATGGATGCTTTAGGGGATGTTTTTAAATTGATTTTTTATGATCACAGAGGAGAAGGACGATCTGATAGACCCCCAATCAATACCATAACATACGAACAATTAGCTGATGATGCTGATGGATTACGTAAGATATTAGGTTATAATAAAATAGGAGTTATTGGGCATTCTGCTGGCGGATGTGTTGCCTTAAATTATGCAATTCGTCATCCCAAGAACATTGGTTATCTTATACTTATGGATACTAGTCCTGCATTTGATTACATGGAAGAGATGATGGAGAACGTGATGCAAAAAAATCCAACACCTGAAATGATAGAAACTTTAAATGCACCGGTTGATCCTACTATAGAAGGCTTTAGAGAGCAATTCAAAATTCTAACCCCCTTATATTTCTATGACTATAATTCTGAAATGGAAAAGATGATTAATGAAGTGTTAAATAAATTGATATTAAATCCAGAAACAGCAGCACTGAATGATATATTGTTTCCAAAATATAACGTGAGTTCATTACTTACCAAAATTGAAGTACCGACATTGATTTTAGTTGGAAAAGATGATTTTATCTGTCCACCATCCCAAGCTCAGCGCATGCATGATGCAATTCCTAATTCCGAACTATTTATATTTGAAAAATGCGGACATTACCCATTCTATGAGGTACCAGATGAGCTGTTCAGTGTTGTTCATGAATGGTTTACACGAGTACATATCGATTAAAAAAGTATTAAAAAATTCAATATCATTAAATATTTTTTTTGGTCTGATTTTCAATATTTTGAATATAGAAAGCAAAATTAGATGTCTTTTTTAATGATTAGGTTTTTATGCAGTTATGAAAATAGCAAAAGAGTTATTATATCCTGCTCCATTCTATAATTTCCTTTCTTATATCTCAGATTATGATGTAGATGGCCCAATTCTCGATTGTGGTTCAGGCGGACCTTATCCCAAACAAGCACTTTTTGTTCAATTAGGATTTGATGCAATTGGTATTGAATTTTCAGATGAAAGGCTAGAAATGGCACAAAATTATGCGAAACAAAATAAATTAGAATTATTAATGCAGTTAGGTGATATGCGATCAATTGAATTTGAACCGAATTATTTTGGATATGTTTATTCTTGGAATACTATATTTCATATGAATAAAATAGATATTAAAAAAGCCATTGATGAGATGATTCGGGTTTTAAAACCGGGAGGTCTCTGTTTCATTAATTTCCTATCAGTAGATTCAGAGTTTTCCGGTGAAGGTGAAGAACAAAATCCAGGGGAATTTTTACAAATTGAAGGTGATGAGAAAATCATACATACTTTTTTCACTGACGAAGAATCTGATGGGTTTTTTAGAAACTTAGAGATTGAGATTTTATATAAAGAAAAGAGAATATTACACAAGAAACTTGAAGATCGAGTAATGAAAGATAGCTACATTGACTACATTGTTCAAAAGAAGGAAACCTGAACTTAATTTAAATTCTAAAATAGAAATCTATCCTAGTAGGAGTCATTAGTGAAATTTTTTCTAATTTTATTAGTGGAATTCTTCTACGGATAATCGATCCTTTTGATATTGGTGATATTGTTAAAATCAAAGGACATAAAGGAATTGTGAAATCCTCTTCTCTAACGAAGGTAGAACTTGAAATCTTTGATAGAATCATTGTTAAAATATCAAATTCAGATGTTCTTTCATCTACGGTCTTAAATTATACGATAAAGTTAAAAAACGTGAAAAATTTTTATCGTTTTAAGAGACAAATCCAAGCGCCTCAAGATATTGGCATGGCTAGAGTAAATATTGATTTATATAATGAGGAAATACGTAAAGAAGAAGAAAAGGAACTCAGAGATTTACATAACCAAATAGTAGAAAATGATCAACCTATCATATATGCTTATACGTTTACAATGAGATTTCCTTATGAAGGGTTTAGAATCAAAATAGATAAAATCGATAAACTATGTCAAATATACAAAGAGACTTTTGGAATCAAACCAAAATTTCACATTTTTAATTGTAGTAATGAAATATCTGTTAAGTTTAGGATTTTGACTCTAAACAATAATATTTTCCTGTATAATCAAGCTGATTTCGCAAATGATTTATATAAGATAATATTGTCAAAAAATTAAAAAAAGAGATGGTAGTAATGAGTAATAAAAATATATGTAATTGATATAAAAAGGAATATGGTATAATTTTCCCCAATTAATGACATTAAATTCATTTAGATTGCTTATGGATATAATATATAAGGCTTTAGCAGGGTAAATAAAAAAAAAAGTAATAAATTAAATTTTAATTATTTTATCCTTAACATTGCTCAATAATCCATTCATAACCAGTTGCGAAAGTATGGGTATAACCTGGTTGATTTGCAACTACCATTAGGACATATTTTTCAGATGTTAGAGTGGCAGATAACTCGAAACTTGCCGTACCATCTTGATCGTCGTTAAGTATCATTGATTCAATACTTGTAACA
>JAEOTV010000088.1 GCA_016839635.1 Promethearchaeota archaeon
AAAAGAAAAATATTTAAACTTTTAATTTATTAAATCTTTAAATTATCTTATATACATAACTTAAAAATATAAAACGACATGAGTGAAGCTTTATGTCAAGTTTCAAATTAAAAGTATTATTGACTGGGGCAGCTGCTGTAGGAAAAACTAGCCTTGTTCAACGTTTTATCAAGAATAGATTCCAAGCTAACTATAAATTAACTGTTGGAGTTGATATTTTAACGAAAGATGTTGAATTTAGACCAGGAGAAATTGCTACATTGAGCATTTGGGATATTGGTGGTCAACAGCGCTTTGAGTTTATAAGGTCTACATTTTATAAAGGTGCAGCAGGCACTTTATTAGTATTTGATTTAACAAGAGAACAAACATATACTGAAACGCGAAAATGGCTAACTGAAATAAAACAATTTGCAGGTGAGAGTATTCCTTTTGTGCTAATTGGAAATAAAGCAGATTTAATGGAAGATGTTGGTGTAGTTGTAGATCGTGATGATGCTCGTTCATTCGCGGAAAGCCAAGGAAGTATATATATTGAAACCTCTGCTAAGACGGGTATTAACGTGGATGAAGCGTTTACTGAACTCACTCGTCGAATTATTGATTCAAGAACTTAACTTCTTCAATAAAATTTAATTATCTAAGTTTTAAAATAGTTTTTTACCTTTAATTTCAGTTTATTAAAGACTAAAGTCTTTTCCTTCAAATTCTTCATAAAGGTCGTCATGAATAGCATTTATAGCATCAACTAATTTTCTTCTCTCAATAACTAATGATAAATTTAGTTCATTATGACTTTGAGAAATAGCTTTGACATCTATATTCTTTTTCTCTAAAGCGCTAAAAATCTCGGTTTTAGTTTTTGTTTTAAGAATTTTTAAACCAGTTATATTTATTACAGCAACTTTCTCCCAATTAATTTCAAAAAATTCTGAAAAAAATTTTGAATTTTTTAAAGCAGTAATTGCCCTCTCAGAGTCTTCTTCTCTTACAATAAATGATGTACTAATTTCAGATGAACTTTGAGCAACAAGAGAAACGCTAATTTGATTTTTACTCATGACCTTAAAAATTTTTGCTAAAACACCAGGGACGTCAACCATGCTTCCAGAACTGATATTGATTATTGTTGAAAATTCCACAGCAGAAATACCTTTAATTTGCTCTTTATCGGTAATTTCAGAAATTAGTGTGAAGTTCTTATCCAAAGGCTTATCAAAATTTCTTAATTCCAGTGGGATCTTATGTTTTTCAATAGCTTCTAAACATTTTGGATGGAGAATTTTAACACCAAAGTTAGCAATATGTTTAGCCTCTTCATAATCTAGTTTCTTTATGAGTGAAGATTGAGGTACAAATTTTGGATTTATTGCTAACAACCCGTCAACATCTTTCCACAGAATTACTTTAATGTTTTTATCATCTCCACTATTATATAAAGATCGTGCTAAAATTGTTGCAGTATAATCAGAACCCCCTCTCCCAAGAGTTGTTATATAACCTATTTTATTTCTTCCAATAAAACCAGTTAAACAAACCACTATATTTTTATTAGGATTTTCAAGAAATGGAATTAATAATCTTTTAATACGAGCATTTGTTAAATCGTATAAGGGATATGCGTTATTGAACTCATCATTAGTTATAATTAGCTTACTAGCTGGAATGAATACGGATTCTATCCCATTACTCAGAAGGAATTGATATAATATATAAGTTGATAATATTTCTCCAAAACTCATAATGTAATCTGCATAATAAGGTTCTAAACCAAATTCTTTAATATCTGCAAATGCATCCTCTAATTCGCTTAATTTATTATCGATCCAATCTCGAGCTTTATTAAAATTTTCAGAATCTTCATCAAAGATCTGATCAATTATATTTATATGCTTTTTTTCGATTAAAGCCATATTTTTATCAGTTCTTCCTTCGTCTTCTAAGGATTTAGCTGTTTTTAAAAGCAGATCTGTGATTCCGTTCAATGCAGATGCAACATAAATTCTTTTCACATCAGTATAAATATGTGTAATATTGAGAATTTTATCGAAAGCAGCTTTATCAGTTAAACAAGAACCTCCAAATTTCATTACAACAACAGGTATTTTGTTCACCAAATTCTTTTAAAATATTGGTCTTCTAAATATTAAATATTTATTATATTTAATTAGATAAATCTTATTCATTTCGTTTTGTTAAATAAAACTAAAATCCAATTATAAATTTATAATTATAATGATTGATCTTCATTTACATTCAACAGCATCTGATGGTTCAGATACACCTTCTCAGTTAATAAATCATGCTATTGATTTAAAATTAAAAGCGATTGCTATAACCGACCATGATACGATAGCAGGAATAAAAGAATTCTTATCTTTCGGAGAATTAAAAGAAATTATTGTAATCCCAGGAATAGAGATTTCAATTAGGCATGAACCAAAAAGAGAATTAATAGATGTTCACATTATTGGCTTAAATATCGATCATACCTCAACCAAAATAGTTAATACGATTAACAATCAAATTAAAGGAAGATTAGAACAAAAAAAAGCTATATGTAAACGGTTAAAAGATGAATTTGGATATGATATCTCATTTGAAGAAGTAAAATCTATAGCAGGAGGCCCGGTTGTAGGTCGACCTCATATTGTTGAGATTATGAAAAAGAATAATCCAAAGAAAGTTCTAGGAAAATCTAAAAACGAATTATTTAAAATGATCAGTATTGGGGGTTCCGCATTTGTGGATAGAGAAGTAGAGTTAAATCTTGAAGAATCAATTGAATTAATTAGTTCAGTTGGGGGGATTCCAATTTTAGCACATCCTGGAATATATGATTTTTCTGATCATAAAAAATTTATTGAAATGTGTATTAATGCCGGAATTAAAGGCATTGAAGTGGAATACACATATGCGAAAAATAGGCCCTATGTTGGGACAGATAAATCAAATTGGGCTCAAAAATATTTTCCTGATTATTTCCGAAAGATTGCGAAAAGCCATAATCTTATTAAATCAGGAGGTTCAGATTATCATGGAGGGAAAAAAAATATTATAATAGGAGAAGCTAATGTCCCAAATAAATATTTAAAAAGCTTTATTTAAACCTAAATTATTTTCAATATCCTAAATCTTTCATTCATAAAGCATATTCTCAATCTCTTGAATTTGTTCGTTAATTTTATCCATCATTATTTTTACTTTATCCTTTTTATCTTGAAGTTCTTCTGATGTTATTTCACCTGTAAGTTCCTGCATATCAAAATCCAAAGTCATTTTAGTTAAATGCGTTTTCTTAATCTTTAAGTCCAAGAGTGATTGATTCAATCTTTCTTTTTGTTGAGGAGATATTATTTTTGGGATTTTTTCTACTTTAATAGCTGGTAGCTCCTTTTTTACCTCACTAGGTATTATCTCTTTTTTTATTTCACTAGGTACTATGTTATTTTTTATTTCGCTGGATGGTGTAGGTATTTTTTTGATTGCTGGTTTAATTGCGACTTTAGGAACAATTGTTCTTACTGGTTGACGTTGCCTTGCTTTTTCTTTTTCTTCCATTAATTTTAATGGTGAAACTGGTAAAGGAGCTTTAGGTTCTGCTTTTTCAGTCACTTGACTATCAGATGACATTTTCAATTTAGATTTTACATCCTCAGGAATAGTTCTTACAGTTTTTGGTCTAGCTCGTATCATAAAATCTTCTGGGTTTAATTTTAAAATAAGATTTTCTTGTTTAATTTCAGATTCTATAATGGGAGTTACTTCTTTTACATCTGTTTTTGATTCTTTTAATTCTATGCTTGAACTAGAGATTTTAGGAGGTTGGGGGATTTTAGGAGTATCTAGAGGTATTGATGCTGATTGTTCAGGAGGTAATTTTGGAGGGGGGGGAGTTGTTTGTCCATGTTGTGTTTGAATAGGTGTTTGTTCTATTATTTCCCGTGCTTTATATGCTTCCGAAGATTTCTCTTCTTCAGTTACTATGGGAGTTGCTGGTACGGGAGGTGGAGCACCTACTTTTTTGAGCATATCTTTTATTTTTTGAGATTTGTCAAAAAATTCTCTCCCTAATGAATCATCTCCTAATTCTATGCATAAATCACTTATTTTATCAAATAAGAAAGCCGCTTTACTAAAATCAGCATTCTTTAAAGCTTTCACAGCTTCTTCAGTAAACTTATCCCTTTCAAGTAAAGGTTTTAAAAGAGGAGAAACTTCTGCACTCATTTCTAAAACATCAGCAATTATTTGAATCATTTTATCGCGATTATTAGGATCCAAAGCAATCATGGAATAGGACTTTAACCCTAGAACATGTTCAATTTGAACAGGGTTCATTGCCCCCTTTAAGTCTTGTTTATTACCTATTACAGCAGATTGAGCATGAGGCGCTTGTTCTTTAATCAACTCTAAAAAATATTTACTTTTTTCTACATTTTCTAAGGTAGAATTAGTAATTAGAAGAATTGCATCACTTCCCTTTATAAAATTATTCCATAAATAACTAAATTGCTCTTGGCCTGCGAAATCCCACAAATGAAAATGCAATTTCCCAATTTTTATCGTTGCTATGTCACCTGTAATTGTGGGTATATGTTGCATAGGAATTTCATCAGCTTTTATTAATCTAGTAATTGTCGTTTTCCCTACTCCAGAAAATCCAACTAATGATATTTTGGGGCGTAAATTTCTATGGATAGAGTCTATGGTTGGATCAAATACTTCAAAAGTTTTGGCATCAAAACGGTGTTGTAAAATATCCTCAAATAGATTAAGGAATTCATTTTTACACTTAACTAGCTCCTTCTGTATATTTTCAAATTTATCTGTCAAGCTTGTAACAAATAAAAATATGAGATTTTTGTCTTTTTCTGTTATGTAGGCAACTCTATATTTATAATAATCATGATAATCTATTTTGGATTCAGTTCTTATCAAATCCTCGTTAAAGATATCATCAACCAAAAGGTCTAAAGCTTCTTGTTTCATGGCTTTTCCAAAATGTCTATAGTATAGAAGTTCATTTCCTCTGTAAACAAACACTTGCCTTAGAATAATTTTTCACCAGAACAAACAGAAAATATTTTTCTTAATAATTAATTTGATATATGCTTAACTAGATCTTTAATAATCGAGTATTTATCTTTTCTAATTTTTTCTCCTTCTAAAGATTCTTCAATTTTCGCAATTTCTTTTGAAAAATCAAATACAGAAAATTTTTTGATCTCCTCAGCAGATATGCTTTCGCTCAATTTTTTTAAAAATACACTTATGCTCGGCATGAATTTTGCTAAATTTACATTTAAATCTAATTTGGAGATTAAAATTAACTGATCACTAAAAGTAAATAAATAATTATATTTTTGTGCTTCTAATGCAAAGGAATTTATCTTTTTCAAGTTTAATTCATTAGCAATTTCTTTAGAATTGCCAATCAAGGATAAAATCGCTTGGGGGATAACTTTTCCTTTAGCGAATTCCTTTATTAATGAACCTAATATAATTCCATATTTATTTGCAATTGCACATTCAGCATTTAAATCAGATTTCAACTGAGAGATAATTTCCTCGTAATTAATTTGAGTCATCTTTAAGAGATATTGGTTTTAAATTAATAATGAAAATCTATTTATTTATATTTGTTTAGTTATTAGACACCTTATACGTTTAATATTGTTTTAAGATTTTGAATTGAAAACTTACAAAACACATTTTTCAGAAAAAGAATCTGATATTTCTATTATATCTGATTCAAAGAGAGCAATATTAAAGGCAAAAGAGAGTTTTTATTTCCATCGAAGGAATTTAGAGAGATATGTAGCAAAAAATAAAAACTTCCTTAATTCATTTTCTCCAATAAAAGTAAAAACAGAATTCCAGATCATTAATATTATGGCAGAGGTAGCAGAAATATGTGATGTTGGACCAATGGCTTCAGTAGCAGGAGCATTAGCAGATTTAATGTGTGATTCTATGAAAATTCAAAATTCTAGCGAAAGGTATGCTTATTCTCCATGTAAAGTTGCTTTAGTTGAAA
>JAEOTV010000039.1 GCA_016839635.1 Promethearchaeota archaeon
AGTGAAAGATTAATTCCTTCAATATTCATATGTAAAGATGCAGTTCTTTGATCTAACTCGTCAACTTTAACACGAACCTTTGTTACTCCATCAATTTTCATTAGAGTGCGAGCGACTAAATCAACTCCTGGCTGATGAGGTTTCAAAATATCGAGATAATACTCTACTTTCATTATATTGTTTTAAACCCTTAAGTGTAATTATTTAATTATAGTTTTATTGGATATTTTATTAATAGTTTATTATTTTTTTTATTAGTTTATAAAAGTTTCTCAATTTCTTGAATTAATTTTGAAGGTATTTCATCTTCCTCGATGATCTTATCTGCTTTTTGAAGGGTTTCTACCCTAGCTAGACGTGTGTGTGTGCCAATTGAATAAGCACCTACATTGATGGCGGCTTCGATGTCACGGACATTATCTCCAATTACTAGTATTTCGTCAGGTTTTACCTTCAACTTTTTGCAAATATGATTTAAATGATCAGGATGGGGTTTTAAATTAGTTATATTATCTCTTCCAACAATTAGGTCAAAATATTGTAATAATTTCACATTTTTGAGAGAAATTTCTGCATTTCTCTTTGTATTAAATGTAAAAATTGCTTGTTTAAGATTATTTTTCTGTGCAAATTTTAATACATGGTTAATTCCCTCTATCATTGTAGCATTTTGAGCTGCTTCGAATTCTATTTTAATAATCTCGTTATCCACTTCTTTTATGATATCATTTATTTTTTTCTGATCTAAACCTTCTGTTTCAAAAAATTCTCTGGCAGATTTCATATTTTCTAAAATTGAAATGTTTACTGTAAGAAGACGTTTTGGGACGTTATAATTTTTTAAAATTTCTATAGCAGTTCGACGTGCTCTTAGATAATCAATTTTAAAATGAATTAAAGTACCATCTAAATCCCAAATGATTGCTTTAATAGGTTTCTTCTTCAGCATTTAAAAATTCAAATCAGTATAAATTGGTCCCTTCGGAGTAAGCTCAGACTTCTTTAATTTTACCTGAGTAATAATAAAAGTCCCAAATTCTAAATTCTTATTCTCATTGATTAAATTCTTAAGTGTATCAAATGTTTTATAATTTATTTTACCCTTTTTAAGTCGTGCGATCGTCAAGTGAGGTTTAAATTTGGTCCTTTTATCCCGTTCAATGTGTAATTTATCAAACAAGCTGTTCTCAATTGAATCTTTAATGTTTTGTAGAAATTGAATATCGCCTACTAGTTTTGTCCATAGAACTGAAAACCTATTAAATTGACCTACGCCTTTCAGAGAATAATTGAAAGTTTTCCCCTGAAATAATTCTTTATTAATATCTTCCTGTAAAATCCTATAAATCTTAGGAGCCATAAGTTCTGATATATTTCCCAAAAATTTCATAGTCATATGTAAATTTTCTGGTTCGACCAATTTAATCTTAGGCTGATTTTGTTTTAACCTTTGAGAGAATGAAGTAATTTTCTCAATAGTATCTGATTCCTTTAATTCAATGGCTATAAATGATCTTATCATTTTTTATCCCAATAATTATAAATTCTCCATTTACGTTCTTTTATTTGTTCTTTATGCTCTGGTATAATATGAATTTTTTCTAAATCTTCGATTGAAGAAGATTCTATAATATTAATTATATCTTTTAGAAAAATTATATTCATTTTAGCGCGAGTATTGGCATCTGCAGAGGCATTATGTGGCATTAAAATCATTCTCAAGTTTGGTTGGTGATTTTTAATATTTTTCAATCGCACAAGAGTTTTAGAATCGATAGGCTCTACAGGAAATACATCAAAACCAATATTTATTTGAATTTCTTTATTTTCTAACATATCTAAAAGAGTTTCTAGCTCTATAATACCACCTCGTGCAGTGTTTATTAGGAGAGCTCCTTCTTTCATCAACTTTAGTAAGTCTCGATTAACTGAATTCTCGGTATTTTTATTTAAGGGAATATGTAGACTGATTATATCTGACTCTTTAAAAATATCTTCAATATTTTCTCTAAATTCCAGTAATGGATAGTCTTTTTCAAACTGTTTCATTTGTTTATGATCATTATAAAGGATTTTTACACCCCAAGGATATAATCTTCTTACTACATCTTTCCCGATTTCACCTAATCCTACAATTCCGAGAGTTTTATCAGTGATTATAGATGAGAGAGAGTTATCCAAATCCCATTTATCATCAGGTGTCCAGTTCTCATTCCATACAAAATTATGAAGATCAATTATATTCCTTAAATTCGCCATTATTATTGCTATAGTGTAATCTGCCACAGTTTCGTGGAGAACTCCTGGAGTATGGGTAATTAAAATATCATCCTCATCAGTTCTTTGAATATGATTATATCCTGCTGTTGAAGTAGAAATAGCAAAAATATTTGAGTTTTTTAGTATTTCCGAGGATATTGGATGGCTTAAGTGGCATCCTAGAATATCAGGATCGAATATTTCGATTTCTTTTTTAATTTGTTCCTCTGAGGGAAATCTTCCATTGAAAAGTTTAAAGTCTGATAATTGATCTAACTTTTGCCACAAATTCTCAATAGTATTGCGATAATTAGCAGAAATTAGCTCATTAGAACCAATCTCCTTAATTGAGAATACATTCGAGGTGAAGTATAACTTAGGTTTATATACCATATCCATTCCAGAAGTATTGAATCTTTAAAAATAATAGTAAATCGATTATATTTGTATCTTTGTTATTATCAAGATTTATTAAAATCAAATCTAATTAATAATTAAAAAAACAAAATGATGGTAAAAAATGGCTAAAGTAACATGTCAAGAATGTAAAAAAGAAATTATTGGTGGGGCTAAAATACAAGAGTTTGACCCAATCGAGCCAACAACAATGCATGTATTTTGTTCCGAATCTTGTAGAGATAAGTGGATGTCTGATCAAGAAAAGAAAAGTTAATTGTATTTTATCTCTTTATTTTTTCTGGAAGATAGAAATCATATTCTTTCTTAAGTAATTTAGTTTTTAAGAATCTATCAAATCTTCTAGCATTTTGGAACACTACCCAAATCAACTTATCACTTTTGTAGTATTTATATACTTCTTCAATGGTGAGCGGTTCAATTTCGAAATCACTGGCTTCTTCTTTAAAAAATCTATTCACGCTTCTAGTTAACCTTGGTATAATTTCAGGTTTCTGTTCTTTAAAAAAATTGGCAATAAGATCAATAGTTACCAACCTCCAATCATAGTATCTATCTACAACTTCTTGTACAAATAAGGCTTTCAATAGAAATCGTAGAAATGATGGAGCACTTTTTAAGAACAGCTCTGCTTCCATTGCTTCAATATTATTTTTTCTAAAAAGTGGTGTACTTGTGTCTAAATACAATAATTTTGATGAGTCTTGTATCCGTGGATTATTAGGATCATAATCAATAACCACAAAATTAGATATTTGCCCATCTAATCCAACATCATAAAT
>JAEOTV010000284.1 GCA_016839635.1 Promethearchaeota archaeon
TTAAATGATTTGTATCTTTAACAATTAGTTGAAATTCTAAGTCGCATAATCCTAAAGAAGCACTAAAGTAATTGATATAAGGACTCTTTTCTAAATATTTTACAATACTCATTCTTTTATCATAGTCTATTAATTGGATATTTACTTTAAACTCTTTGAATCCTAATTTTGAAAGTTTAATAGCTGTACGAAAAGATTGAATCAATCCAATTTTTTTTAATTTATCCAGGCGATAAATTAAACTTTGAGAAGAGCATCCTAATGAATCAGCCAGTTTTACAAGAGGTGTACGTGCTTTTAAAGCAATCTCATTAAGCAATAAATAATCCATTTTGTCAATGTTTACTCTTTTTGTTATTCCAAATCCATCTACTTTAATAGATTCAATTTTATCAGATTTGTTGTAGAGAAGAAATGATTTTGGATATCCTCTTCCAAGGATATATAATGAAAAAATTCTTTCAGAAAAGAGATTACCAAACTTTTCAAGAGACTTATTCCAGAAATCATAAAATTCTGTATTATCATCAACCCAAAAAACTACCATTAAATCATAGAGCCCCAGAGCAGTATATATAGTAGAAATTTTCTTGTAATTCATAAAATGCTCAAGAATCTCATCCTTCTTCTTTTTGCTAATAGATTGAAGATTGATATAATACCTATAAAATGTATACCCTAATTTATATGCATCAATAACAGTATAATAGTTTTGAATTATCCCCTCATCTTCCATTCTCTTAATTCTATATTCAACAACCTGTCGAGACAAACCAACTTTCTTTCCTATTTGAGTGTTTGATTGACGACAGTTCAAGTCAAGTTGATATAGTAATTTCCTGTCTTTCAAGTCAAGATTAACCATTTCAACCTCCCATTTTGCATAATGTAAATGAATTTATGATATTTTAGAATTATTGCAAAAAATATGGATGTGGGGTTTTATGTTACATATTTTACATTTTATAATTGGTGATAAAAAAAATGAAAAGAAAAATAATTGGAATATGTGTAATGACGCTATTGATTGGAACCGTTGTTTCTCAAGTATCAGCATGCACTGGTTTTACAGCTAGTGATGATGAATATGTTTTAGCTGGATGTAATTTTGATTGGTCACAAGATTATAACATGTATATACATTTTTTTCCAGCTGAAAAGGGAAAATTTGGACGAGTAATATTTGACATGTGGTGGCCTGTTGAAGATAATCCAGATTATATAGTACCTAAACAAGGTATGAATGATCAGGGATTATTTTATGATATTTATTTAACTCCCACTCTCCATCCTCTTAACTCAACTGATAAACCAATTTTCTTCAATGACGATCCGGATTACTATGATTCCTCATATTGGGCTTATTGTCTTGCAAAATGTTCTACAGTTTCAGAGGTTTTGGATATATATGATAAATATAATCTTGAGGTAATGTATTTTTTGCAAGCCTTTTATGCGGACAGAAATGGTGATTCAGTAATTATTGAGGGTGATGATATAATTTTTAGAGAGGGGGATTTTCAGGTTGTATCAAATTTCTATCATAGTCATCCTGAAATAGGTGCTTTAGGAAATGGTTTTGAGAGATATTATACTGCTGTTAGTATGTTGGAGAATATGACTGAGCTTACTGTTGATTATTTTTCTTCTATATGTAATGCAACAGTTCAGAGAAGTACTGTTCATTCTAATATTTATGATTTAAAACAAGAGAAAATATGGGTTTACTATATGCAGGATTTTGACAGAGTAGTTGAATTTGATTTAAATGAAGAACTAGCTAAAGGTGAAAGGAGAATATATCTAGGCTCTCTTTTTGAACCAGAGGGCAATCAACCACCAGCTAAACCTGAACCACCAAAAGGAAATGAATCAGGGCTTCCAGGTGAGGATATAGAATATCGTATTGTAAAAACAAGTGATCCTGAGAGAGATAAAATTTCCTATATGTTTGATTGGGGAGATGACACTCAAAGTCCCTGGCTTTATAAAACAATGGGAGCCATTAAATCACCTCATAACTGGACTGAACGTGGAACATATGATGTAAGAGTTAAGGCAAGAGATATGTATGGTGCTGAGAGTGAATGGTCAGATCCACTTGTTGTTAGTATGCCAAAAACAAAATCCATCAGCTATTTTAACCCATGGATTAGTAGACTCATCGAAAGATTCCCAATTCTAGAATTATTACTCTAAAAAAATTGGGAGGTAGGGAATTACTACGCTCCCATTCTTCTCTTCCTCCTTCTATTTATCTATTAATATAACTTACTTCTTATAATAATGCTCTAAAAGGGTATTTTGTGTCTAGTAAGTAGGGAATATAAATTATAAATATTCAGGTTTTATAGATTTAATGCACTATAATGCTCAGAGTGAAGAGGATCTTAAAAGAATATATGATAAGATAATGGGGGATAAGAGTTTAGTGTAATATGTAATGTATAGTAGTAAATAGATATATCTTAAAGTAGGTTACTAATCTATCTCAATCATAATCAGCAAGTAATAACGCTTCAAATGTTTTAATTCTAATAATATCACTGTTTTTATTAATTAGAAATTGATTTGTGATTTATTTAAAGGAGGTAAAGAAAGATGGCTAAAGAAAAGGGATTTAAAAAGAATGTTTGGATAGTAATAATGATTTTATCGATTATTTTCATCATAATGACTTTATTCATAATGAGTAATGGAGAGAATGTTCTTAAAACTGGACTTGAAATTGCAGGTTCATCACAAGATACTGCAGATATTGAAGAAAAAGCTCTTAATTTTATTAATATGTCCATGTTAAAACCTCTATGGGAAGGATTATGGATGGGCATATTTGGATTATTAATTGCTTATGGATTAAAAAAGAAGATAAATTTTGCTTGGACTCTTGGTATAGTTTGGGGAATAATGTGGTTAATTAATGCAGCAATTCAAGGAGGATATGAAATGCTTATTTTAGGATGGCCTAGCGTCTGTGTACAAACATACTTATTTTTAATTCTTGGATTGATTGCATTACCAAGTCTTTTAATTGCAAGAGAGGAATTTACCTAGAATAAATTACTTTATCCTCTCTCTTCTATTTTTCAATTTCACAAGTAATAATACTCAAAAAGGGTATTTTGTGTCTAGAAAGTAGGGAATATAAATTCTAAAAATTTAGGTTTTATAAACTTGATGCATTATAACTGTCAATCTGAAGAAGATTTGAAACTGTCTGCCGGAATTAATCCAAAAGTTAAGTTTAAGATCGCGAATTTAAAATTATAACCACGACATAATATAGTGATTACTTTACTATTTTCTATCCTAATATCGTCAAAAACATCAAAGAAAATTTTCATACTTAGCATTTTTTATAATTATAAATCTGACACACCGCAACTTGTTTTACTGTCTATTTTTTAGGATGCATACAAATTTTTAATATTATTAGCTAATTTTTTGTCACCTGTAACTGCAAAAAATATTTTTTATAGAAACCATTCATTCACTTTTTCCAATTCTATTTATAGCATAATACTAATTAATTTCCATGAATACAATATTGATGGAGCCAGATGCTTATCCTGGTAAACCACCAAAAAATATCGAAAAGAAAAATATTTGTATTTTTCAATTAATGAATAGAGGTTGTTTTGAATTATTAAGGTTTAAAACATCCGCTAACAGTGTTTATTACATGATTCCCAAATTGAAAGATGGAACACATATCTCATTTCATCCAAAAAAAATACATTTGAAACATAACGAAAAATATTCCGATGTTGATATAGGAAGTTTTTTCGCATCAAGTATCTTATTTATAAAATTCAGGTCACCCTGTTTTTGTATAAGAATCGGAGAAAAAATTTCAAAAAAAGATATTGAACTTGTCTTTCCAATTTTAGCAAAATTTTTACCAATTAATCAAAAAGAAAATTCTAAATTTATTGATAAATTAAATAACCAGAGATTTTTGAAATTCTCACATCCGAAATTGAAAATTCCATTTTTTATTAAATCAATAATCTGGTTCAAAAGAAAAATAAAAAACTTCAAATTTCAAGAAAAATTTGATGATTTTTGATGTTGCCTATTCATCAATATCTGGATTATCTTTATTATATAATCAAGTAAAGAATTTTTTAAGGTTAGTTAATGTTGCTATTTTTGCTAATGAATAATTTAATATACATAAAATGTATACAAAGTGTGTATGGCAAAGATAAGAACCAATGTATCAATCAATAAGAAAGTTTGGGAAAAGGCTAAAGAATATGAGATTAACATTAGTAATTTTTTAGAAATAAAATTAAGAGAATATATAGCACTTATAGAAGGAAATCAAAATAAAAATAATTCTCAATCTGGTGCTAATAGTTCTTTAAGTAAGGTACGCCGAGGAGGAGATTTGAACTCCTGCGAGGGAAACCCTCACGAGCTTTCCAGGCTCGCGCCGTACCAGGCTGAGCCACCTCGGCATAATAAAATAATAACTGAGGAAAACAAAAA
>JAEOTV010000089.1 GCA_016839635.1 Promethearchaeota archaeon
GATCTAAATTACTTATTACTGTAGTTAACAAAAATTCAACAACCGCGACTTGTTTTTTTTCTATTTGAGCTTCGAAAAATTTGAATAATAAATCTCGCAATTCTGGATATTCCATTATTAACTTTTTAATGAATGGAACCAAGATATCTTGTCCTATATTGTCTTCAATATCAGTCGCATTCGTAATTTCTAGTAATTTAATTAATTTTTTGATAATTTCCGAGCTAATCTCTTCCTTTTGAAGTATTGTTGTAAGTAGATTTATTACTGTCATCCTTTTCATCAATACCCCTCTTTTTCAAGTTTATCAAGAAGCTTCCTCTTTACTGCTTCTTCCAAAGTATCAATATCACCACTCAAATATATTCCATGTGTATCTGCACAAATTTTTAGTCTTTTTCCTTGAAACATTTTAGCAATTGTTCTAACTTTTTTGGCACTTTCACGAAAACTTTGAGCCCATGCGAGTAATGCCTTTTTAGCATCATTGTTATGTTGGCTTAAATATCGAGCTAAATCATCACCTTGTTTCCAATGTACCCACAAGGAATATTCATATTGTGTATCACTCAATACATTCTCATCTACTATAATATCATTCTGTTTATTTTTGTCTTTTTATTGGATAGGGTGCTCCGTACTATATAAATAAATCTGAATTAGAATCATCATTTTCTTTTTTATTAGTCTTCTTTTTTCTTAATTTTTCAAATACTTTCTCTGCTCTTTCTGGGGAAATCATATAAGTCTGTGGTTTTAAATCTACTAATGTTTTTTCAATATTCTTCTTTAAGTTTTGATCTTCTTCTCTAATCAATCGTTTTTCTAGATACCTTTGAGCGATTTGAGCAACCCAATAGTATAGATTATAACAATTTTCTAAAATAATTTCAATTGCATCTTCTCCTTCTATCCTAGATAATGCAATTGCTGCTAATACTAATCTTGAAGAACTCCCAAAACTAGTAGAATTTTGATGTTGTTTTATATCATTTTTTAACAGTTCCTTAGCATCTTCAAAGGGGTTTTCACTAAGGTATCTTAAAACATTTAGATGTTGGTTTTTAGATTTATGATAGAGAGAAATCATCAAATCGCCAATATCAGAAATATTTAATGCAGCAAGATAATTTAAAATTGTATCAGTAAATATTGGATGCCTTTTTGCTAATTCCTTTAATTGTGGCATTTCTTCATCAGAAAATAATTTCCCCCACCAAAATTCAATACGCCCCACTTCACGAAAAAAGGCATCTAAGAATCCATCGCTTTCATAATATAACCTCTGCCATAAAAATTCTCTTTCTTCAATATTTGGATAATTCATTGCCCATGATGCTAAAACTCTCGCCTTAACATCATCAGAGAAATTAACCGCAAGATCCTTCATAATATCCTTAAATTTTTCTCTCCGGAATTCACTAGATATTACCGTGTGTTCATCAATCACATTAAATAATTCGATAATTTCCTCATTATTAATTTTTGAAAAATCTAACTTTAGAAGTTGTAAAAATCCTTTATGATTCCTTATTTTTTTTAATTCAGTAATTAGCTGGAAAAGACCATGTGAAGCTTTATTTCTTTCTTTAATTAAATTCTTAATTTTTTCTTCCATTGCTGTTTTAGAATGTCTCTTATCAAAAACAATATCTTTATCTTCAGGGATATTCCAGCGGGTATTTTTTTTCATCCATTCTTCAATTCTTTTAAGGATTTCCTCGCTGTTATAATGAAGATACTCTTCATGATTATTATTTTTTAATCCTTCATCTACTATAGAGCCTGCTAAGTTATAAAGCTCAGTTGAAGGTGTATAATTACAAGGGAGTATACATTCATCAAAAAGAATTGCTGCTTGAACCCAAGTAGGCCAGTCATAAGAACTACCCTCTTGATTGAATAGATTATCAATTACAACCGTTATATAGGAGATAATATCATAACGTGCATCACTTAATAGATCATCATCCGCCATTATTTTTTTCTCATGAAGTTTTTGTCTTATATTTTATAGGATACTTATAAATAAAAATTATTTCAATACCTTGAGTGCTGAATTTTTCTGATGTTTTGATGATTGCCGCTAGACTTTTTCTTTAAATAGTTTCAAACACACAATATTAAAAACCGTAATCTTCAAGAAGATATTTGATAAGAAGATAAAAACCTCCCTTAACCATGGCTCCTGTCAGACTCACTGGATTTTAGTCTTTTGATCGTATAGTAGGTTACACGATGTTTTCGCCCTCCTCCCCCTGTTTGAGTTTATGACCTTCTTTTAGGTCGAGCTGACAGGAGTCACTTCTGTTATATCTATAATCTACAACTCTCATATGCTTTATATTATTGAAATTACATTTTATGAGTGTAATGTATGAAAGGAGCGAAGCTGTACGACAAGCAAGAAGAGAGTTAATTCAGCAGACTCTTGACAAAATTATTAAGGTTCGGGATTTTAATGAGCTTAAACGCGAGACTTATGTTGTTCTTGCTCATTTATGGCTTCATAAAAAGGCAGAAGAGAAGAATCTCTTCAAACTTCAGGAATGGTCGAATCCTGAATGTAGAGACGTTTTAATCGAGAAGATTAAATCATTTTTAATTGAACATATAAAATAGAGATAAAAAAGATTACAAATTAGTAAATCTTTAAAAATTCCAGTAATTACTAAAATCTATAAAATTTCTATATATTTCTTCAACACATTTTCTAATTATCCAATGCCAGATTCTACCAATGACTCAAATGATGAAAATAAAAAAGAATATACTCCTATTATTGAGGAACTCCTTAGAAAGAAACGCGAATTTTCTGACCACCTTAAAGAAATTTTAGGGAGTATTCGAAAAAGTGAGGATTCAGAGTATAAATTAAATACTTATTTGACTCTTCTTGATATTATTCCTAGAGGATTACGAATTGATTGGATTATTCTTGGAAATCACATAGTTCGAAATATACATAGATTAGAGACTTCTCATCAAAAAGTATTATTAGATGATATTATTACAAATGTTGCTATTTTCTCAAATAAGCAACTCGCAATTTTATACAATTCATTAACAAAATCAATGAGAAAAGTAGAATTGAAGGCGAAAGATGAAGTAATTAGTACCAACCAACTCAAAGAGCTTAAGAATTATCGCCATCGTATATATCAGGAGATATTTAACAAATCTAGAATAATTGAAAATACTGTTGAGGATATTAAAACAAAATATTTTGAAGAAACAGGTGCTGCAATCCAACAACTAGTAAACAAGAATCAATTTTTAAAAGATTTTAAAATCATCATCAACAATACTGATAAGTTTAACAAAGAGCAATTAGAAGAATATTTCGGCTTCATTAGAAATGGAATTTTGAAATATATTATTAATCTATTTTCAAATTCAGAAATTAAATTCTTATACTCTTCAATTGAGAAGATTTCGAGGAAAATAAGAATCAAAAACAAGAAGAATTTATTAGAATTTATTGCAACCAGAGGAGATCCCTTTTATGAAATAAAAATTCAAGAAGCAAGATTAAAAGAAATAATGAAATGTATTATTTGTAAGAGTAACAACACAGAAGAAGAGTACCATCCACTTTGTAAAATTTGTTATAATGAGAAAATTAAAAATTTTCCTGATAAGTATTACCAAAAAGAATTAGCGTACAAAAATTTTTGCACTTTATTTGAGAATTCTTATCAAAATTATGATAATAATTTAGGATATATGATAATTAAAATTGACTTACCTTTTAACTCTCCTTTTACAGTTATGGACTTAGAAGCTACCGGTGATATTACAAAAGATAGGAGTCAATTCATAACTACAATGGGAATATTTTATGGAAAAGTGGCACAGATATATCAATTAATTGATTTTTCAAAACATAAAAAATTTAAGAAGCTTTGCAAAAAGATTGTCAATAATTTTAGCAGGCCAGCTATCGCATACAATTTTGAAGGCTCAGAGCGAATATGGTTGAAAATTTATACAGGTGGATGGATTGATATTCAAAAGTATGAGATAAGATTCTCTGAAGAGATAGGAGAATATCGACATTCTTTAAAGCTAGAAGATATCTCTTTTGAATGGGATGATATAAGTGGAAATGACTGCGTTGAGCAATGTGAATTATATCAAACTGATGAAGATATTATACATTTACAAATAATTGCATACCATAATTTTATTGATCTCTTACGGGAATATTTAGTTGGTCTTACTGATTTAAAGGTTTATGACTATTTAGATGGAAAGATATGGAATCCATTAAATAATGAATTAGTCAATAGATTAACATGTTCAGTATGTTATAATGATTTCTATACAAAAGAACAACTTGATAATCATGCAAAATTTCATAAAGAGAAACGATCTAGGAAAAGAAGTACTGCTAGGAAGGGAAAGAAAAGAATTTAGGATAATTTGAATCTGTGAGCATAGAAAATAAATTTTATAAAGTTAGGAAATCAAAATAGATTATTGACAAAAAGGAATAATATTACCACATAATAATTATACTATAAAATGAAATTAAATGTGCATAATCTTTTTTTAAAGGATGCTTTAGATGAGATAATGGTTAAACTTGATGAATGCAAAGAATTAGGTGATACCATCTTAGAAATAATTCATGGGTATAAACACGGAACTAAAATAAAAGATTATCTCCGTTCAGACGGTTTTTTAACAGATTTAGCGCGAAATGGTCATAAAATTACTAGTAAAGACTTTTCTGATAAAGGAGTGTCAATTTTTCAATTGAGACCTTCAATAAAATCATCAGAAAAGAGTCAAGTACTTACATCTAAATCATCTAAGAAAACTACTGAACAAAAAATAACTCCAGTGTACTGTATAAAATGTCAAGAATCAATGGATCTTTTGAAAGAATTTAATTGGTATAAATGCCCCAAATGTGGTATACTTATAAAAAGATAATGACAATAATAGAATTGGGTGGTTAAATAAATGGGAAAGAGTAAGATGACTCAAAAAGCAGCAAGAAGAATTCAATCAAGTCAGGATAAGAAAGGCTCAAAAGGTGATAAAGGTTTTAAATCACGTGCTATGAGTGCTGCGGATAAGAGTTCTAAAAAATAAAATTTTATAAAGAAATAATGGAAGTACACATTGGTTATGAGACAAAAATGTTGAACTCCCATAAAATAAGATTAATTTTGGAGGAATTACCTCATTAATTCAATTAAATATCGATCAAATAGATAAATATTAATTAAATATCAATGAATAATAGGGATTTGATTAAAAATAATGTATTCACCAAATGATTTCAATAGAAATGATTTATTTCAAAAATTTAATGGTTGGTTTGAATCTGAGCGAGAAGATTTCGTTAATAAATATGAAGGAACTATATACAATGAAGATATTTCTAAAGAGTGGAAAAAACTTGAACAGAGTTTTGATATGGTGCTTATACATGCAGATTTTATCATAATTAACATACAACAGATGAAATTTCTTGAGAAAAAAATTATTAAAGAATATGAAAAATTTAAGAATAGAACAGATATTACAGGAAACCGTTTAATTTATTGGTCTCCAACCTTAATTTCGTTCCTAAGCAATATATCTCCTATTTTAAGCTCACTTATCTTTATTCAAGATAAAATATTGCAATTGGTTAGTAAAAAATTAAATATTTCATTACCTAGTAGTATGCGCAGATTGATTAAAAGGGGGAATAAAGAATACGGAATCCCAAGTAAGATCTTTTACATAATAAGAAGATACTGGACAAAATCAGGTAAAAAAGTTAGAAACTATAGAGATATTGATCAACATCATTTTGCCTTAATCACTCATTCTTCTTTGATAATTAAACCTGACTATAAATTAGAAATTCTTTTACCAGATAATCCAGAAGTTAAAAGAATTGAAGAATTTTCTTATAATAAAGCGACTGACGCATTGAAGTTTTTAGAGGAGAATTTTTTTGCACTTCACGATTTTATCGATGAATTAGCTTCCGAATTTGGCTTTAAAGACACACCGTTCCAATTTAAAGCTAATCTAGGTCCATATGGGGCTTTAATCAATCGAAAAGGAACTATAGCCTTAATTGTTTTTGATACTAAAAAACCTGAAGGTTTACATATCGCTCATAAAGAAGGAAAGGTAATTCTTAATGTAATTAGTCCATGATTATCAGTATATACTAACATCGAAATAAACATCATTCTTTAATATTTTTTTTTTCTTGGTTTAAATAAAAATTTATATATCTATCAAAAAGATCAAAAAGATTTTCAAAAAATTCCTGAGAAACATCCTTCCCTGATATCTCTTTCA
The DNA here is from genome assembly GCA_016839635.1 of Promethearchaeota archaeon. The sequence goes on from JAEOTV010000089.1 coordinate 6,316, forward strand.
AAATCGATATCAATTCCTTAATCCATTCGTCTTTAATTATTTCTAATATATCCCTATCATTTGATATAAATACATATAATGCAAGAGTAAGTCCAAACGAGAGCCATGCAGTACCTTTATAATCTCGTTTTATATATGGTAATATACTATTCTCTTTTATTTCATCTGAAATTATTTCCATATCATATCTATCTTTAAGCTTTGGATATACGAGTATTTTTAACAACAAATCTTGAAATTTCTCTCTGAATTGAAATACTACTTGTATATATTCAGGATTGTTAATAGTTATAGATGTATTACTAAGATCTTCTCTTAGCTCATTAATTCTATTAAGGTATTCAATACTTAAAGGACGATCTCTTTCAATTTCATACAACAATATAAAATAATAGTGTATTAGCGCAAAAGACCTTATAAAATCCCATGACATTGTCGTAAGCTTGCTATATAATAAAGAAAAAATAGCAAATAATCTAGGTGAATTTGTTATAAATAAAAACCCTTTTTGATGAAAAAAAGGGAATTTTAAAAGAAATTCTTTATTCAAATCATTTTGGACAGTCTCATCTCTCCAAGCTGAAACTCTCTCATCTGCTAAATTTCCCGTACCTTGATATTTTGAAAAGCTTAGAGAAAGGACATCATTTGTTTTTTGATATTGAATATTTTTTATATTTAGGATCTTTGTAAATCTTTTAAAATCTTTAAGATTTTCTAATGTAATTACTATAATGGGAATGGCAATTTCCATATCTTCGGGTTTTTCATCAATTTTATTCTTATATTCTTGAGGCCATTTAAAATATTCTTGATAATATGGATCTTTTAAAAAATCAATTGGTAAAGGTGAAATTGCATTTTTGATATAATGATATTTGTCTGGATCATTCTTAGCATAGTATTCGGCATTTATTTGGAAATCTAATAGATCAGCTTCAAAGTATAATCTATGCAGTTGAAAATCAATATCGGTGCGCGCTTGAAAAGTAAGTAAGCTATCTAGGTTGTACTTTTTACCAATTATATTTACTTTAGATTTGATATAAATAATTAAATCATAGACCATTTGAGAAACATTTATTCCCTCAATATTTTCTAAAACTCCTGAATAAAGATCATTAAACCTTATAGTATTAGATTGGATATCGTCTTCTGATTCTAAAAAATGTATTCCACTAAATTGAATATGTTTTAAAGATTCCATGTAATTCTCGATATTCCTTCTAATAAATTTTAATAAGAAATGATATTTCTTCTCCTTGGTATAATCATTATACATTTGCTCAAATAAGGTTCTAAAATATGATACATTATCTTCATTAGGATGTACCAGTCTGTTATAAGCTAGATATCGAACTGATTGGCTAAATCTCTTTTCCTTAAGATTAAGGGGAAATGAGAGCATATGAAACAATAATTTTTCTAAGAATAAGTTAAAATTATGGATCAATTTATAAAACTCTTGATGACTAAATCTAGTAATCTGCCTATTCTCTTTTTTCTCAATTTCTTTCTTTAATAACTCAAATAATTCAGAATTATCTAAGGTCTCATGAAAATAAAGATTTCGCACTTTATTCATATAAAATATAAGATTTTCTTCAAACTGAGTCAATTCATAATTTAAATCTAAGCACATCAACTTTACCAATTGAATAATACCGGGAAAATTGTTTATCAAATTGATATAAATATCTGCCATCTTCAACTTATTATAACCTTCAACTAGAATATCGCTGTCTTTTAATAATGATTCAATGTCTTGCCGGATGGCTTTTTTAAAAGCTCGAAGTTTAGTTATAGAAAAAGGCTGATTGATTTCATTAGTAAAATCTAGCGAATTTATAAATCTACCAATCTCATCTAATAATAATTGAGAGTTAATTAATGGCGGGATTGAAGGGTCGGTTTTTATAATATTTTCTATACTATCTTTAATTTTTTGCTTTAGGATCTTATACTTATCAGTATTGACTAATAAGTTTCTGTTTTTAATTTTAGAATAAACACTAGTTAAATGCTCTAGAAAATTCCAGAGATAAATAGCTTCTAATTCAATGAGAATTGTTTTCTTTGCATGGATGAATTCATTTAGAATATTTTTTATTTCATAATTCTCTGGACTTTTTTTGAAGTTTGTTAGTAATGTAGGTATCTTGGCTTCAAAATCGTGAATTATATAATTAAAAGGTTTTTTTTCTCTAAATAATGAATTAATTTTTCTACAAATTACTCTTTTCAAGGAATATTTACATGGTTCCTTTTTAAAAATGAAGATACGAGTTATATTTATAAATTGCTCAAAAATAAGTGTGAAAATTTTTAATAATATCTCAAAATATGCATAGATCTCATTATATATCTCGATTCTTGTCTGAGTTAAATCTAGTTTCATATGAGAAATAATATAGGAAAAAGTTTTCGCTCCAGTTTCAAATTTTAATGGTGATTCCATTGTAAGGGATTCTCCAGCGAATTCATCAGAATTTATATAAGCTATTTCGTTTTTTATAAATTTAATAGTATTCAGATATGAACCTGGATAAAGGTAAAATTTAGAGTTATTATAATAATAAGACATTGAATTTGAGAAATTAATTCCACTAATTTCTAATACTAATGTAAAATTCTCTTTCTCTTTAGAATTATTTTCATTCAATTTATGCACAAAAATGTATAATGAGTACATATATTTTTGGAGTAATCTTTCTTCAATCGATTTATTCTCGTTAAGGTCAATAAATCAACAACAGGTAGCTTTAAAGCCAAAATATTAATAAATATTAATTTCGAAATATACATCATTCTTTAATAAAACAAACTGAGTTTCAAACCAACCCACACTTTCCTCTTCATCCAATTGTACTGCATCGTATTGTCTTAGTATCAAATAACCATAATCTCTTAAACCATTTAAAATAATATTCATAAATTCATTATTCGGATAATCTATTAGATTCCAATCATTAAAAGTAATTTCTTTTAAGATTTTTGGAGTTAATATCACGAATTCTATTCCATATTCTCGACCATCTTTTTCTAACTCATGGTAAAAATTCTCGTAGAAATATGGAACATCATTGCAGCAATTTAGCTTATAATTATTCTCTTTGATAATACTTTTAAGAGATATATTCAATCTTAGGATTTCTTCTTGTTCTTTAATTTCTTGTTCATCATCCAATTCATAGAATTCAATTGATTCTTCTAATTGTTTCCTTAGTTCTGCCTCATTAGATTCTGACCATTTATCCTTAAAAGTCATATTAAAATATTTGATGAGTAATTTAAAAATAAAATTTACTAAAATATAAAAAAAATTTTAATTTATATTAGGAAATTTAATTTCTACTGGTTCATGTTTGCCTTTACTGGTAATAAAAGCCTGTCCAACTGGAAGTTTCTTCAATCGCTCTAAATCTTCCCTATTGCTAAAGTATTCCTTAATGTAATTGATTCCGCTTCCCTGCGTTTGAAAGAAAACCTTCGTATTACATAAATCAATTATTTCTTTTTTCACATCCGCAACACTCTGAGTCGCAAATATAACACCATAATCTCTTTTTCTGCCTCGGTGTACTACTTCATCCAAGAATTTAATAATTCGCTTCTGATACTCTGAATCTGAAGTTGATTTTGATTTTGGAATAAGTCGTTGAATCTCATCTAAGAAGAAAGCTACGTTGATTTTCTCTTTTCCTTTTAAAGCTCGTTTATGTAGCATTGCTAATAGATAAAGCCCAACAATTCTCTGATGAGAATCGCGTAAATTGTATGTATTAATTACAGTAACTTTTCCCGACACTAAAATTGATTCGAAATCAATTGGTTTTACACCAGGGACATCAAAGATTCTTAGAGAAATTGAAGTCATTGCTCTTAAAATCGCCTTTTTGGTACTATCCAAGGCTCCATACTTTTCTTCTTTCATGTATTTAATGATTAATTTCACTAATTCTGGTAATGTAAATTCTTGTCCTCTATTATCTTCAATTATATCATAAATAATTGTTTGTAGTGTGTCATGAGATATGGCTGTCAACTCGTGTAGAAAGTAAGGTAAATCTACAGGATCAATTGCTTTTAAAGTTAGGCAATAACCTCCGTTCGTGTCGATATTTATCAAGCGAAAATGTCCGAGTTCAAGTTCTTTGATTCCGTGCCTTTTCATTATTTCAGCAGCAATTTTATTGGTGGGAATATCTCTTAAATTACCATATTCTCCTTCATTATCAAGTATGATTTGTGCGGGAGCATTCTTAACTTGAGCAATTTGTAGTGCCATTGATTTTAATGCAGTTGTCTTACCAGTACCTTGTTGACCACTCATGAAAACACTCTGATATAATGTTTTAATTTCGATTGGATACGTGATTCCAGTATTTAATCCTTGAATATTTCCAATTGGTAGCCCATTTTGAGGTATCTTCTTAAATTCACAGAACTCATCGTTTCTTGGTATCTTTATTTTTCCACCAATGACAGTCTGGGGTAAAAGATCTTGATAACCTACAGGAGAAAATTGACCAACTGGAATCAGGATAATTTTATAATTTTCTTCTTTATGGCTGGATGTTTCTCCTGGAAAGCAATCTTCAGAGCATTCAATTTTCTTCACGACGCACATTATTCTTACACCGTCATCTTCCTTTTCTACAATAACGCAATAGCCAACTTTTACTTGGTGCGCTTTATTAGGATATAGAAAGCCTTCCATCTTGTTATCTTGCCCCATGATAAGTTGAAGTGGTTTTCCTTTAATAGTATTAATCCAACCAAGGCTATCTTCATCATAAAAATCACTTGATACTTGAGTACCACTTGGAATATTTGATGGTGCAGTAGCGCCAGTACTAGTACTACTATTATTTGAATTCCCTTCCACTACTTCTACATGATCATCAGAATCAACATTATCTTTTGAAGAAAATTGAAAGCTGATACCTTCAAAACCCTCGAATGCTGTATCCATTGCAAATTTCTTAGCAGCTTCCCTTAAGTCATCTGTAAAATCATAAGATATAATTTTATTTGGAACATATACCAATTGAATGGCTCTGCAACGTTGATGTCTAACTTTCTCGAAAATTATCGCATAAAGGCATACTTGCATGAAAGCTCGATGATGCTGAGATTCTGGACTCATTGGATCATCCCCTTTTTCTCGCTCATAAGATTTGAAATCTCTCACAATGAAAGCTTCTTGATCTGTCTCTATTAAGCAGTCAGCTTGAGCAGGGATTTTAAATCCTCCAATTTTTCCTACAGCTTCAACTTCAAACGAAGTTTCACCGCCAAATAGCTCAATTTCAATTTCCTTAGGTATTATGATATTGAAGTTTTCCCTTGCCAGAGCTTTTCCTACTTGTCGTATCTCCTTATGTAAAGCATTCAATAGGACCTTTACATCCTCGTAATAGAGATCATAATCGGAATTCATTTTGATGGCTGCTAGGACATCACATTTTGCCTTTGTAAGCCTTTGACTAAATACACGATAATTCAGTTTATTATCTCGATCCGCTGTTTTAAAAATCTTCTTACAGTATTTGGAATAGGCTTCATGAATAACTATTCCTCGTTTTCCGCCATAAAATGAGTTTATCCCTCCATACGCTTTATCTAACAACCTACTAACAGATTTTTTTTCTTTTTCCACTTTTTTTTCTCACCTCCTTTCTGTAATTTAAAATAAGTCTAACTCTCCCTCTGACTTTTCTATATTATTTAATATAACTATGGTAGTTATCTCCGATGTTGGAGACATCTTATTTAAACAAAAAATATTATTATTTTCAAGTCTCTCATAACTTATATTCGGACTTAAGCAGACTGTATTATCTATTATCATAAAGGAAATTCTTCTTTCCTCTAACCATTGCTTACTTGGTAATTGTTCAATATAATTTCTAAATCTATCATTTGATATAATAAAACAGAAGTCACGTTTAAGAGCTAAGCTAAGAATAAATTCATCTGCTACTTTCGGAGCTTCAATAATCACACACTCTCTAATTAAAGCTTGATACTCAATAGGCTTATCAATATGATACTTGAGCGCTGGATCACATATACAATGAATATTATCACTATTAAATTCTAAAATTCTTATCAGATAGTCATATACCATTAAAATGTCTGATAAAATTGGTTTTTTAAGTTCATTAAAACGAGAGTAAGCAATATTACTTCCATCGATATAAACTGGACAATCTTTAAGGTTAATATTTTTTATTAGACAAGATTCTAAGCACATTTTTATCACTTCTAATTAAAATTCTTTTTGTTGATTATACCTATAAAATATAATCACAAACTACACATTTAAACTTTTTGATTCAACATATATATTATATTTAAAATCACCAAAAGTTTAATAATCCGCAAGACCATTAATATTATAGAGAAATTACGAAATGGAAATGAAGGATTGATCAAATTGTCTAAAAGCTTAATAAACTCTAATAATATGAAAAAAATTCTAGCTTATCTTAAAGAATTCTACAATTACTCTGAAGATATGAAAATAATTAAAGAGATAAATAGATTATCTAACCAAGTGGCCAAATTATATAAAGAGACTGATAAACTTGCTAAAGAGATAGTTAAAGACCATATTGAGAAATTTCCCAAATTAGTAATTCAGTTTTTATTTATGAACAATTTTACAATTTTAAAATCAAGAAGTTCTAATGCAATTCGTCATATTTTCCCTCCAAACATTGAAAATTTTAATAAGTTCATAAGTTTTTTTGAAATGTTGAAAAATATTTTTCATTCAATTGATATCGATATAGAGCTCATTAAAAGCGAAGATATTGATGATCTGAAAGAAGATTTTTCTGAGAGGTATCTTTATTTTTATTTTCAAAATTATAAAAGCATAATTAATTTTATCCTATATTGGGATGATAGATTAGGCAAATTTCCGAAAAGTAAAATTAATGACTTGAGGAATTTTTTTAAAGAATTTGATATATACATACATTTTAATGATACCTACATAAATCAGATCTTTGGAGAGAATGGAATAATTAATAAGGAACAGTTAACTGCGACAAAGTTTTTCAATAATATCTTTAATTTAAGTCAATATAAGAGACATTCAATATATAAATGGAGAGATGAAAAATTCTTTCCAGCAACAGTGGTTTATGATTTAAACAAGTCTATATATCGTGACAAGATTGATACTGACTTCTATAAATACATCAAACATATAAAAATAGGGAAGGCACAAGAAATCAATAAGACTTTACTGGACAAAATTAAAAATAATTTCGATGATAAATTCAATAAATTTATCCCTGTATCTGAATCGATGTTAGGATTTGTAATCTATCAGGTTCCTTATGTTGAAGAGGTTAAATTAAATCCACTGAAAGAATTTGAAACATATCTGAAAGATTTTCCATCAACTAAATTAGAAAAATACAATACAGAAATAACTAAAATAAAAGAAAATCTGAAGCTTCCTGGGAAACAAATTATGATTAAATCTATAAAATTAAAAGATTTCAAATCATATTCCTTGGCTAACATAGATTTTCAGAACGGTATTAATATCTTCTACGGAGATAATGGGAGTGGAAAGACAAGCATAATTGATGCCATATTATTCGCTCTTTACATGGATTCATGGCACACAATTCACATTATAGATTTCCTTAATTTAGATTTTAGCTTTCTGAATACTCAAGTGATAAGGGTTGGGGAAGAATTCTGCGAGGTTGAATTAGAGTTAGAAAAGGGAGATGAGATCGTTAATATCAATAGAAAATTATGGAGAAACGGAAATCAAAAAATTACCATAAATAATATTGATTTATTTGAAAATATTAAGAAACGAGTAATTCAGAAATTTAAAGATGAGGCAATTAAGATCGAAGAATACCCGGGATATTATTTTGGAGATTTAGAAGAAATTCCTAAACCTATTCCTCTTTCAAAAATTAAATTTTTCATCGATGACGCAATAAATCCTTTGATAAATAGACTACTAGAAAATGACGACCATATATTTTCTTATAAACTCATATTGGATGAATATGAGGGTTTTTCTGTTAGTATTGAAGGGATTGATGATGACCTCTCTGAATTTTTTGAGAGTGTCCAACAATATTTTTCTACGTATTTTGAGATAATAGATGAAGAACTTAAATTAGAATATGATAATTTTGATTGTTTATTCAGTAGAAGTGATATTTACTCTTCCTTATTCCAAGAATATGAATTTATTGGAGATTTTATTAATTTAGACTTTGATAAATTACATAGTTTTATTTTGGATAAGTTTGGTGTAAATTTTATTGATGAAAGTTTTATTTATAAAGAAAGAGAACAGTTAGAGAAAAATCAATATAAAAACCTCAATATTTTCCAAATTTACTTTAAAAAGCTGCTTCCAAAGGTAGAACCAGAAATTTTTTTTGATCCATATAAGGCACCAGACTATTACAGCAAATTTTTTAGTCAAATAGAACCAATGTTCCGACAGTTTGACAAATATTACATTGATGAGTTAGATGCTAAAAAATTCTTAGAAACTTATTCAAAATCTGAAGAGTTAGAGGAAAAGATTAAATTTCTAGAGGATATAAGAGATTTTTTGTTTAATTTTTTTTTAAATGAAATAAGTAATAATTTAGTTGAAATATCCAAAGAATATTTTGCTAATGATGGATTCTGGTGTTTCTTGGATCAAAAAGGTATTCCGAGAATTATGTATAGTAAAAATGAAGAAATATTACCCATTTCTAATTTAAGTGGTGGAGAGAGAAGTAAATTATTATTAATGATATTAAGCTTCCTGATTAAAATTTCCAATAAAAGTTCTTTTTTCATTATAGATGAACCAAATGAATTGCTTGATCCATATAATATTAATAATATGAAATCTCTTTTTACAAGATTATTCAAAAATAAGCAAATAATTATTTGTACATTTATAGAAAATTATAAATCATTTAAACCTGCGTTAGTTTACCATGTAGAAAAAGATCTTAACAATATTTCATTCATTTCTCAAGTATCTCCAAGGAGAGGAATAAAAGAACTGCATTCTCTTATTGAAGATTACGCTAGAGAATATATGAAACCGAAATTAGAAGAAATGGGATTTACAAAAATAGAAATGGGGCCAAAAAGAGTTGGAGGTTATCATTTTGATATATTTGCTACTGGAAAACCCAATCAAGAGAACTATATTAAAAAGGCATTTGGGGAAATTGTAACAGGCTATTTTTCTGTAGAAAAAATGGATAAGTTTATCGAATGGATCTCAATTATAAAGGGAAATGAATATAATCCGGATAAGGGAGATATAGCGTTCATTGTTGGTCCTAGTCAACCATTAACTCAGAAATCCATGCAAATAAAGAAAAACCAATTTTTGTTTGTAAATCTCAAGGATCTACAGACAAAAAAAGAATTTCAAATTAAAGAGGAAACCTATAATCTTGAAGAAGTTCCGGGAATTGGACATTCAAGGGTCAAGAAATTGAATCAAGCAGGAATTCATACAGTTAAAGATCTATTAAATTGTAATTCTAGATTGATTGCTACGCAAATCAAAGGAATAGGGGCTGTTACAATAAATAGATTGAAAAATAATGCAAAATCTTTCCTTAAAGTACAAGAAATACTTCTTGTTAAAGAGAAATAGATTGTCAATTAAATTTTTCAAATCAATCCCAAATTATTATTTTTCTTTAAATAAGGTAGATTTTAAAATATAGTATGCCAAAAGAAAAAGAAATTGATCCTTATGGATTTTATATCTATTATTTAGATATTGCCAATCATTGGACACCACACATTATCGATTATGCGGATGAGGACTTACGAAATCGGATAATCAAACCTGATGAGATAATTATTTCCGATGAAAAGATCACACTGCGAATTACTTACCCTCTTTCAGTAGAGCTACTTTATGAGTATGAACAAAAAGGAGGCTTTTCCCGAAAAGATATATTTAAAATTATTTATGAAGAATATAAAAAAATCTATGATGAAGAGGAGGCACAGGTGGGGGATCCTGGAACCTATGAACGACTTTATAACCGAAGAAAATCGGGAGGTCCATATGGAATATGGGGGCATTATTTAGAGGATTTGTACTTGGAATTTATAAGATACGATCCTAAAACGAAAACAGTTTATCTAGCTGTTGGTTCTTAGATTAATTCAGCAAATTTTCGGATTTTTTATTTATAAATATAGAATTTGTAATACTACTAAAAAATCTTTAGGTTGAAAAATGTGAGAATTATAAAGGAAGACCGAGATCAAGGTACAGTGGTTTCCATCGAATTTTTTAAGGAACATTATAAAGAATTAGGAGAGATTAAATATCTTATTCTTTATTTTGCTGAGAGAGAATGGAGCATAAACCATAACTTACATCATCAGTATGCGATCTTTATAGGTGAACGTGCTCAATTATGGTTGTTTGGTGTAGCATGGGGATATTATGGACAAGGACCTTCTGGTTTGCATGAGATAATGGGTATGATTGATCCTGAGATTACATATAGACAGATTGTAGATTTAGAATGGATGGCAGAAGACCCACTAATGTTTGAAATTATTGAAGGCAAATTTATATTGAAACCTATTAGTGAAAACGTTAAAGAAATACTTCGCAATGGAAATAGGTTTTTACCATGGGATATACGAAATAATTTAATTATAAATTAATTTACAATTTGAAAGATTTGTTAAAAATATGCCTAGAACCATACAACAAGAGCTGGAGATTGAAGAAACAATTCAAGGCCATTTATTGACAATAACTTATTATGGCTTTCCTAAAAACTTCAATTTATATTTACTGAAATTGTTAAGGAAGAACTTAATAGAAGGTTCTAGTTCAGTTATTTTTAAATCTTTCTTAAATATTGAGCATCATCAATCAGAAATGAAAAGTACAGGTAAGGTATATAATACAATTATTAGTTTTAATAAAGAGGCATATAAAAATATTAATAAATATCGAAAGAATTCAAGAAAAATATTTACTGATACATTAAAAAGTTATAAAAAATTGCTCAAAAAAGCTCCAGAGTATAAAAATTCATTGCGTAAAATCAAGAAAGTGGATAAAAAATTAAGATTAGCAATGAAAAATAATAGCCCAAAACGGCAAGAGATATCGAAATTACAAGATTCTTATGAGAGAGAGAGGAAATCGTTAGAACAAGAAAAGGTTAAAGAACTGCTCTTCAAAAAAGAGCCTAAATTTCAACCGTTAAGGAAAAAAATTGTTCAATTTTCATTACTAATTATTGACTATTTGATTGATAGGAAAAAGAAATATAATAGTCGTTTAGTTCAATTTGAAGAAAGTTCAAAAGATAAAATAAGTTTAATTTCTAAAGTTAAAAAAATATTAATTAAGAGACATTTAAATAAGATTAAAGCAATAATCTCAGATGTAGTAAGAATACGCAAACTTTACAATAGTGATAATAACGTTTTTCAGATATCCAAGGAACAGAACAAAATTCTAAAAATTTTTAGTGATTGGAAGAAAATCCTAAAAAAAGGCTTTCAACTTAATAAAAAGGAAAAGAAAAAGGAATCTCAAAAAATTAAGCTTAGATATAAGAAAGTAAGAAACGAACTGATCGAAAGTGAAATTAACTTTAGTGAAGCTGGAGAATTTCAACTTAAATTTAATTTAAATAAAGTTTATTATAATCTTCACATCATACTTGCAAAATACTTTCAAGAGAAAGGAATTAGTGAAGAAGATTTTGTTTTTGAAGAAGGTTATTTAAAGACCAAGCTTACTAAAGAAGAAGTTCTCAAATTTCACTCTGAATTTAAAACGATCTTTAAAGATTCTTTTGAAATAAAGGAATTTAAGAATGCAATAGGAATAAGACTAGACTTTAAACCAATATTTGAGAATCATTGGAACGAGTTTATGAGAAATACGTCTCCAACAATCCTCTATAAGAAACCCTCTAAATTTCCAATAAAGCTCAATTTACATTTAACTCCTCAAACTAAAAAAGTAATAAGAATGGGAGTTTATGTAGGTGTCATAATCTTGGTTATTATAGGGTTTATTTTCTATAACATAACATTTTCAAAGCAAATAATTGTTGAAAAGCATGATTCAGTTAAGATTGATTATATAATTTGGGAATCCGATAGTAGAAAAGATTATGATGTACTTAATCCACTGTTTGATGGAAGAATTTGGATTATGATGATCCCTGTAACTGAAAACTCTACTTCAGGGCTAATACTAGGGTTATATAACAATCTACTTAATAAAGAAATGCATTATGAAAGTGATTTGATATGGTTAGATAAGTGTATTGATCAAAATCGAGATGGAATTGATGATATTACGAATAAAACTGCATTAACCTTTGGAAATAGTTCAGATCAATATTTCAATACATGTTTGATGATTAAATTTAAAATTCTTGATATTGAAAAAATCTCAAAATCATCCCTCAGTCCTTTGTTAAACCCTACAGTTTTACTCAGTATTACTTTTTTCATATTAGGGTCAGTATTCGGAGTAATAGTATTGAAGAAAGTTATCAAGAAATTAAGAGTTAGAGTTAGGAAATCAACCCGCAGTTATAAATCATGGTTTATCAAATATGGTATTTTATTCGTATCGCTTGTAGGGTTGGGGTTTCTGACTTTTTATTTAATGAATAGTAATATACCTTTGTCGCATATAGATTTGATCATTGAGGAGTATCCTTACTTTTGGTATTATGAGATTGGATTCATTACACTAATTTATATTGTGTTTTCTCTGTTGTACTTACTTGTTTTTTCTGTAATAAAAAGTAAAATTATTAAAAAACAAAAGTAACAATTAATGTCTATTATTTTGTCGTAATAAGTTTCCATTAATAAGAATATATATACTTTAGTAAAAATTAACATAAATATGCTTTTTATATATTATCAGAATCTTTACAAACTCATAACTCAAAATTAAATGTGATTATTATGAATCCTCGAATCGCAGTCATTAAGTTCCCCGGTTCGAATTGTGATTTGGATACTATCCATGTATTAAAAGATGTAATGCATATCGATGTTGATTTAGTTTGGCATAATTATTTTAAAGAATCCAAGTATGATGGTGTTATATTACCCGGAGGTTTTTCATTTGGTGATTATTTAAGAGGTGGAATTATTGCCGCTCATAGTCCTGCAATAGATGAAGCAAAAATCATGCTAAAAGACGGGAAACCTGTAATAGGCATTTGTAATGGATGTCAAATATTAGCTGAAGCCCAATTCCTTCCAGGTGCATTTTTACATAATGAATCTCTCAAATTTATATGTAAATGGGTAAATCTAAAAGTAGAAAATAACAATACTGCATTTTCAATTAAAATGAATATAGGCGATGTGCTTGCTTTACCTATCGCTCATGCAGAAGGTCGATATTTTACTGACAACTTGAAGGAATTAGAAGATAACAACCAGATTGTTTTTCGATACTCGACAGAACAAGGTGATCTAACAGAAGATGCAAATCCTAATGGGTCATTAGAAAATATTGCTGGAATATGCAATTTAGAACAAAATTGCATTGGATTGATGCCTCATCCAGAACGTGCCTCCGAAAAAATATTAAGTCCAAGGGGTACTGAACATGGAAAGTTATTTTTTAATTCTATGATTGAATTTATTAAACGGAGGATCTCTTAATGACAAAGATAAATTTAAATGGAAAAGAAGCACATGTAGAGATGACAAAGGGAGAATTTGAAAGAGTAAAAGAATTATTGGGTAGGGAACCAAGTATTACTGAACTAGGTGCATTTGATGTCATGTGGTCGGAACATTGTTCTTATAAATCATCACGTCCAAAATTAAAATTATTCGAGGATGCTGAGGCAAATTATGACTATGTATTGGCTGGTCCTGGACAAGATGCCGGAGTAATTGATATCGGAGATGGGTATGCTTTAGCATTTCGAATCGAATCTCATAATCATCCATCAGCGATTGAGCCTTATCACGGAGCTGCAACAGGAATTGGAGGCATTATAAGAGATATTCTTTGTATGGGAGTGCGACCAATCGCATTATTAGATCCTTTAAGATTTGGTAAACTAAAAAACAATCCACATTCGCAATGGTTATTTAAATATGTGGTGAAAGGTATCGCTGATTACGGTAATTGCACAGGAATCCC
>JAEOTV010000285.1 GCA_016839635.1 Promethearchaeota archaeon
AAATGGAAGGTCCTGAAGTTGAACAAATTGAAAGTCAAATTTCTGAAGAAAGTAAGATGGATGAATTACTTGGAGATTTGAATCCAAGATATTTTGAGGAAGCTATGGCTCCTGAAAATGCTCTTGACAAAGTTTATTCCGCAAAAGTTCACAATCACCTAATTAGACCTTTTTAGAAGGATAAATTTTTTTTAATTATTTTCTTATTCTTATATTTCAAAAATTTTGAATATTTCAGCACTTTCTTTCTTAAAAAATCAGTTAAGGCATATCCATCTAATAATCAACAATACAATCCCTGTAATAATACTCAAGGTAGATAGGATGATAGATAAAACATTATAAGGAATATCATTCTTTATATCTATTCTAACTTCTTTAGTTGGTGGAGAGTATTTTATTTTTTTATTTATAGTATTTTCCCATTCGACCTTTCCAATAGCAAATTTTTCAGGATGTTTAGCTAAAGGTCCAATATCACATTTTAGAATAATACCTCTCACATGTTTTCTTCGGCGAAAAATACAGGAACCAGAAGTAAAATTACCCCCAGAAAATACTACTAATTTCTTGAATATTTTATGTTTTCCACTAGGAGTTGTTATTGTATCCCATACCTTCATTATTGGTTGACGTACGTGAGGATGATGACCAAAAATTAAATCCCATTTTTTATTTTTATGTGGCTTAATTTTTTGTTTGGTTTTTTTTTGACTACAATTTTGTCCTGTTAATAATGCGATTGCATCTGTTTGTATTCCTTTTCTAGCATATCTCTCATTTTCATAACCCCAATGAGGATATAAGGCGTTAAATTTACAGCACATGTTATTACTCACAATTTCTTCATCTATATACCTTGAGATATAATCCCAATGATCTTGATTGCTCCATTCGCTCGCAGATGCTATATTAATCATCCCATTATTAATTAAAACATTTGGTAAATCTTTTCTACCAAAAGCATAAAACTGTTTTTGCCATTGAATTTTATATGAAGAATAGTTAAAATTTGCGAGTCCAAGATCAGCGCTATGATTATTACTTACACATAGTAACCATTTAGCATCTGGGCCGGATAAGAGTGTTTTTAATTGAGATAGAATTGTGATATAATGGGTTTGACAAGCAATAGGACCCTTATGCTCAGAGATTATGCCTTCTAAATTACCAATAATGATATCGACATCATTAAAAAATTGTTTTACTTTTGGATTAAATGTAAATTGGTACTTTTTGATTAGAATATTCTTCATCATCATAATATCTCCTACAAATCCTATTTTAATATGTTTTTCATTAGATTCAGGAGATTTTAAATAATTTAGCATAAACTTCTTAGAGTTCACCTTTCCCCTCATAATTTTGTATTTCCATCCGCGTAAATGCTCCCTCAAAACGCTTATAGCAAGAGTACTTCCCATGAGAAGTAAACTTGAGTTCAATAACCCAAACACAGGATTCCTGAAGAATGTGAATAAAAGAATTAGAATAAATATAAAACCTACGATAGGCATGGTTAGAATTTTAAATCCCCAATAAATTAGCTCATGACGTTCATATGGACTTACACGCTTTAGCTTAATTCCCCGATCTCTCTTTAAAAACCATCCTAAATTATTACAATAATGATTAAGTAATTCTATTCCGTTTCTATTTGTTATTTCATGAGGATTAACTTTGACCATTATAAGGAGATAGTATACTAAAATATTAAATGATCTATAGGTCTAAGATCCTAATATATTTTGCTTAAATATGAAGTGTTCATGTTTAAATCATCAAAGTATTAATAGATAATTCATTTTGAATAACTATGGGAAAATTAGATGGGAAAGTAGCACTTATAACGGGTGCTGCTGGGGGGATAGGTAGAGAAACCTCAAAGCTTTTTATTGAAGAAGGAGCTAAAGGGGTTGTGATGGCTGATATTTTGGATGAAATGGGTCAAAAACTAGCTGAAGAACTGGGATCTAATGCGATCTATCTACGTACTGATGTATCTCAAGAAGAAGATATTAAAAAATCCATTGATTTAGCCA
>JAEOTV010000048.1 GCA_016839635.1 Promethearchaeota archaeon
ATAATTTGTTATTATCCCTTCATCTTCCATTTTTTTAATTCGATAGTCAACAACCTTCCTGCTGAGCCCTACCTTTTTACCTATTTGGGCATTAGATTGCCGACAGTTAAGGTCTAGTTGATATAGTATTTTTCTATCCTTTAAATCAAGATTATACATTCGAACTACCATTATTTTAACAATTCATATCTCAACATTGCATCTTTTATCAAATCAATTGTTAAGCCATCCTTCAAAATTAACATAACTGATGTTCCTTCAACAAGACATCCTTTTGCATAACAAATATCCTGATGTAAATCACTATCAACTTTCCCTCCCAGATGCTTACTCGTACCATAAGCAATATGAAGACCAACTTTTTCATCTTCAAGAACATTACCGGTGATAATTGCATTTGGATTACATCCAATACCAAGTTCACAAATATTTCTCCTAGTATCATTTTCTTTAAATAATAGTTTCATTTCTTCCAATTTTTTACCATTTCCCTCAATATCAACTATATTATTTTTTTCTATTTTATATTTTAAAATAATATTATTATACTTTACTGGGAGTATACCATTTGTTATACTTTCTCCAAATTGATCTATCTCATCCAATGCACCCTCATATGGCGGTTTACATGCTTCTCCAGCAGGTAAATTAATACCCTGTCCAGCTTTCTTACATTCAAATATATCAGCAGAAGCTATCCGATTTCTTAAATCAATATACAATTTATCATCTGTTGAAAATTCAATTTCAGCACCAATTGAATCATTAAGCAAATCCTTTAACGCTAAAGCAAATTTTTTAACCTTTGAATAATCAGCTTTTAAAGCTGTTTCTTCCATTCTTTTATCATATCCTGGCATACTAGCAGCTCTTGTAATTGAATCTTTAGCTTTTACTATAGGTACCAATGAAGATGAAGCGGAATATTCGGTTAATGCAATTGTAAGGTTTGATTTTTTTATTTCTTCTTTGATTTTATCCGGAATGGGAGCATTATTTTCTCCGGTAGCATTATATTCCTTAGCATAAACTCTAAATCCTTCGTTCTCCCCAATTTTTTTAAAAATGTTATACCAATTTTTTGCAATTTGTCTTCTATTTTTCCAAGCAATATTATCTTTTATATTGTTATGTGGTAAATCTTTAAGAATTAAGATTCTTTCACCATGTTTAGGATTAAAAACTTCCGTGAACATTTTTATCAATTTTGATTCATCCATAAATTTCAACCAACAGATTTTTTAATGTAATGGAAAAAGGTATTAAAGTTCTTCATTATTAATTATTTGAATAATTTACTATAAATAGAGAGTAATATATGATTGAAATATTAGATAACATAAAAAATAATCTTGATATTTTATATAAAGAAATATCAAAAGATAAAATGAATGAAATTATTGATATATTGGATAATATTCAAAAATCTCAAGATGAACTAGATATTTATATTTCTTTATGTAAAAGTAATATTTATTTAAACTTTGAAGAAGCATATAAAATTGTAGCGAACTATCTTAAGAATTTAAAGTCCAGTACTATAATCCTTTACAAATCAATTGAAGCCATTAATGACGAATTTCCAAGTAATGAAGATATTCTAGAGTTATTATCTAATTATCTTGGAAAGATAAATGAGCAGATAAAAGATTGGAAAAATAAACAAAATTAATAATTAAAAACAAGGTGGTAATTGTTTAAACAATTTATAAAGTAAATAGTTAAAAAATTTTTAGAATTTTCAACGAATTTTTCTAAAAGCAAGATATAATTTATTTCAATTTCATCTCAGGTAGAAAACGAATTTTATGATATCGTTTTGGTACAAGAAACGTTTGCTTTCTTATTGCACCAGGAAACTTTGTATCAACATCATCCATAATTTCCATTAATCTATTAAGATTTTCAACAATTATTTCTAATTGTATATCTGCATATCCAATTCCTTCATCTATATATTCAAGGTAGGTTTTACTTGTAAAATAGTCTAGAATAGGTTTTTTTCTTGAATGATCCGCAAGAAAAATTTCAAGACCAAATTTTTGCAATCCAAGTTTGGATAAATTGATATCCACACAAAATGCTTTTATTATTTCATTATTAAATAGATTATTGATCCTGTATTTTACATTTTGCGATGAACATCCTAATTTACCAGCAAGTTCAATAAGAGGCATTCTCGCGTTCATTACTAGCTCATTTAATAATTGGAAATCTATCTTATCAATTTCTACTAACTTTCCACTATAATTTAATTTAAAATAAATATTATCTAATTTTTCATTTTGATTTTGAAGTAAAAAGGCTTTTTTAAAAGCAATAACTTGAAAAAGTGGAGTTATCACATGAAATGAGAAGTATTTTCCAATTTTTTCCAATGTTTTATTCCAATAACTATAGAATTGATTAACATCCTTAACCCAAAAAATAACATCAAAATCAATCTCTCC
>JAEOTV010000090.1 GCA_016839635.1 Promethearchaeota archaeon
ATTCAATCTTAAGAAATTTTTATGATAAAGAATGGATTTTTGACATTTCTACAATTATTATTGATGAGATTCATATTATAGGTGAGTCGGATCGTGGTCCACGATTAGAATCGCTTATAGTTAGGTTAAATGAATTTTTGCACAATCCACAGATTATTGGCCTTTCCGCAACTATAGCTAATCCTGAGTTCTTCAACTCGTGGTTATCTTCACTTGGAAATAAAACAACATTAATAAAATCTGATGATCGTCCTGTACCTCTTCATTATAAGATTGAGATTACCCAAAATAAAGACTCCACCATAAAACGAATTGTAAAAACTACATTAGAAAAGAATGGACAGATTTTAATCTTCTTGAATAAACGAAGGGGCACTCAACAAGCAGCAGAAAATATTAAACATCAGGTTAAAAAACACCTTGAAGAAAATGAGATTAAGTTATGCCAAGCACTTGAAAGGAGATTATCCTCGATAAAAGGGGGACACAAGGATTTGCGAAAAGTGATAAAATCTGGAGTGGCATTCCATCATGCAGGACTCCTTCCAAAAGAGCGGAAGGTTGTTGAAGATAATTTCAGAAAACATATTATCAAAGTAATCTGCTGTACAACAACACTTTCTGCTGGGATAAATACTCCGGCTCGTGTTGTTATCTTGAAAGATTTTAAGAAGTATGTAACTTCGGGACATAACATTAAAAATTTCTCCGGATACCATGAAAACGGTGACGGGTTCTCTTATTTCAAACCATTTTCTGGAAATGAATGCCACCAAATCTTAGGAAGGGGCGGTCGCCCAGGACTAGATACGGTAGGCTACGGAATTATTTTAACGAAAAATATCGATGAAAAAATGTGGGTTGAAGATCACTTTTTTAATCATCATATTCTTAATGATACACTAACTCCAAAGTATAATGATCTATTTTCAGGATTAAATAAAATAAATACACTAAAAGAGCAAGTATTACTCAGGGTGTTTGAAAGTAAAAGAATTACACTGGAAAAACTTAAAGAATTCTTTGAAAAAACATACTTTTGGTATGGAATAAAGCATAAAATGAAAGAAAGACAAATTCCAATAGAACAACTGCTTATGATTAAAGAGATAACACCTATTAATATTTTAAAACTTCATTCTGATTCAGAGAGAGTAAAAAAATTAGAGGATAATAAATTCCTAATAAAAATTTCCAAATTTAATGATGAAAATATTTCTGGTTATATAAAAACTACATTTGGGGTATTTTTATGTTCATTTGATATTGTATCAGGTATCCAGTGTTCATGTGGATTTGAAAATGGAATTTCGGATAATTTTATTAATGATGAGTTCTCATTTACTTTTTGCGATCATATCACCTCATTTCTTCTCTATTTAATTCAGCATCCGGATATGAACTTCCAAAAATATGTGGATTCCATTATTCCACGATCAATAAAAAATCAATACATCTTGAATTATTTATTTGAAAAAGGATTGCTTATAGAAGAGGATGATGGTACGATAAAATGCTCTCAGTTTGGAAAATTAATCATCCGTTTATACTTATATCCTGTATCTGGAGTAATAATACGATATAAGCTTGAGAATGTGGAGATCGATAGCTTTCAAGACCTAATCAAAGAAGCATATGATATTCTTAAAGCAGAATTTCGCGTTAAAGATAATAAAATGCTTCAACCTCTTTTGGAATGGGCAGATGAGGAACCTATTGACCAGATTTTAGAAAAATATAATATTATGGCAGGGGATTTATTTTCCGTTCGAGATAGTCTTGAAAGAATTGTAGTATTCATTGGTATTATTGCGAGCAGTTTAAGTACACATGGAATCTATTTACATGATAAACTAGTCAAAGTTGCAGAAATGGCAGAAACTTTGAAGATCCGACTTCATCATGGAATTCGAGAGGAATTATTTGATTTAGTTTTAAGATTGAACGATGTTGCCCGAGTAAGAGCACGGATTCTTTATAATGCGGGATATCATACCTCTACTCAAGTAAAGAAAGAGGATCCTTACATTCTTAACAGAAAGACCGGATTAGGAATTAATTTGTGCAAGAAAATAATAGGAAAAAAATATTAGTAATTTGATAGTGAAAAAAAAAAAGAAAAGTTAATTTAGATTATTTTAAAATATTATTATGCTTTCATATAAAATTCAAGAGAGCAAATCAAAAGCGGTTTAGATAGTGAATAAGAAAATGAATGAGTTAATAAGGTGTAAAGATTGTGGAAAACCAATTTCAAAAGATGAACAAGAAAATTTTCTTTCTTTATGTTATGAATGTCATAGAAGATTTAAAAAAAAAGAATTAGAAAAGAGCAAATTTGGTTTTTGTCCTAAATGTTGTATTATCCTAATAATAATTTTTTTTGTTTCCGCTGTAATTTATGTATTAGAACCTTTTGGTGGAAAATATAAATAATTATAACAAGATTTAAACGGTGAACTAAAAGAAGTTATCAAATAAAGCTGTTTATTTTCACTAACTTAGGAATTAATTAATGTAAGAAAATAATAAAAGATTGAATTTTTTCTTTATATTCATTTCATCTCATTTTATTAGTAAGATATAAGATTTAAAGAATATGAATTCTAAAACTGAGAAAGAGAGTAATAGTAATACTCGGAAATTAGAAGGATCGCCAGAGAATTCGACAAATAAAGATAAAGAACTAAATGAAATAATAGATCAAAATATTGAAAATATCTGTGATGACAACCTTATAACACTTGAAAAAATTCATGCCATCCTAATAAACTGTATAAATCTCTCAAAAAAACAGAAATTAGAATTTGCCGAAAGTGAACGATATTTTATGAAATTATACCTTAAGAAATTAAGTGATAAATTAAAAGAGTAAAATTCTCAAAATCATAGATTTTAGAGGATCTTACTGATGATTTGAAAATATAAAAATCTCTAAATCATAGAACTTGAGTAATTTTTCTTTATATATTTGTGATTTTATCTTGTTGTAAAGATTATATTTGTGAATGATAAATGAGTTCTAAATCAGAGAAGAAGAAGTATAAGGAGCTACCTTATTATGGTATTTTAGAAGAAGACCCTCTCAATTTAAAATTGGCGATCATTTCATTTACTAATTTTGGTAAATCAGAAAAATTCATTTATGATGGCCATGAAAAAATTCCTTTCAAGGAGAGACATGTGTTATATCAATGTATTTTAAAAAATGAGTTTACAATCTTAATCAGAAGAAATTCTAAAAGAAAGTTTTCTACCCATCTTACTTTTTAGAGATATGAGAGTATGATAAAACCCTAATTAATTATATTGCTTGGTGATATATTATGGAATCACAATTAATAATTACCCTCATTAAAAAAACTCACAAAAAAAGGAAAAAACTATTATTTCAATATCCCCATCGAATATATTCGCTCAGGAAAGATAAACACTGAAAAAGAATATGAACTACAGATTTTCACGATTTCCAGTAACTAAATTAAAACAGAAGATATTAGAAAATAAAAGCGAAAACAAAAAAATTTGTTGTTATAATTTTCGAATTTTTTTTCTCAGAATTAGCCCTAGTAAGAGTAGAATGCTAAACAGAAAGAATAGTTTATAACCAGGAATTGCAACACTTTGACCATCGCCACCGTCATCCCCATTACCGTCGTCACCATCATCCCCATTACCGTCGCCACCATCATCCCCATTACCATCGCCACCATCATCCCCATTGCCGTCGCCGTCGTCATCTCCATCATCACCAGTAGGATCTTCTAAAATCAATAGTTCATAATTATTATCAAGTATGTAGGTATTATTGTATATATCACATGCATAAAAACGAAATTTTAGTGTATCCCCTTTTTCTAATAAAGAAATATTCACAACATAATTCCACAATCCATCTATTCCTAAATTCATAGAGCGATTTTTAAATATTCCTTCAGAATTTTCGCACAAATATACCCATTTGATGACACTGGAATTGAAAATGAAGCAGTTTATTTCCAGACCTGCATCTGTTTCTAAAGGACTTGTATTATTTAAGTATTCCTCTGAAATTTCAAATTGATAAATAGATGGACAGTTAGGCGATGGAGAAACCAAGGGAAAATTATCCTGAGAGGAGATGTTAAATTCATAGGGCGTATCCCAAACGTAATTATTGACACCCGCATCTGGATATCTGTATCTATAATCACTCCAAAAATTACCAATAAGTCCATTATCCCAATTATTATTCAATCCATTGTCA
Organism: Promethearchaeota archaeon; assembly: GCA_016839635.1. The sequence goes on from JAEOTV010000090.1 coordinate 4,247, forward strand.
TAACATTGTATTCCAGTATAATTGTTAAAGTACAATAAATTTTGAGTCACGAGATTATCATCACTATACTGAGTTATCTCAATTCCCCACCGTTTACTCCCTATAATTGTATTTTCTGAGACTATATTTTCATCACTATGTGAATCATGAAGTTCTGTTCCGTATAATAATATTCCACGATCGCTATATGCTATTAAGTTTTTTGAAATCGTGCTCCTTTCACTATAATAAGAGTAAATTCCTTCTTCTTTACTATTTAAGATAAAATTATTTGTAATTAATGTTTGATCAGATCTAATCGCACGAATTCCATTCCAAGAATTATCCCAAATCTTATTTTCAAAAATCTCCGTTCTAACACTTAAATCAGAGAGACATATTCCCATTCGATAACCTGTTATATTATTTTGAGAAATAGTTGTGTCATCCATATCTACTAGGAACACACCTTTACTATTAGATTGTCCATTACCTTTTATCAAATTATTTTTAATTTTATTATATCTCTTACTGGATGTGGTACCACTATTATCCAAGAATATTCCATCGCCATTTTCCATAAAAATATTTTCTGAAAATTCATTTCTTTCTCCTGTCTCCGAGAAAACTCCCTTAGAATTGCTATTAATGGTGTTATATTTGACAATACTATCACTTTGATAATAGAATTGTATTCCATTTTGATTAAAAGAGATTGTATTATTAAGAATGTCACATGCTTCAAACTCTACCCAAATACCATTTACGTTATTAGTTATCCTATTTCTAGAAATTAAAGTTCTTGTATGGCAGTTGTATATATGTAGTCCATTATTGTTGTTTGAAAGGCTATTATTAAGGATCTTCCCATTTTCAGCTTGATATAAGTAAATTCCCGCGTCATCCTCTTCAGAACCTGAATTATAAATCGTGCAATTTCGAATTATAAAATATTTATCAGTATCCCTGATTTCAATACCATTCCCATTATTCTCACAATCAATAATCCAATTTTCTATAACATATGGATTTTCTTCTGTTCCAACAGTATAAGGATCTTCGGGCGGAGTTATTCCGTTTTCTACTGTAAAATTATTATTTCCGTTAATAAAAATTGGTCCACGAATAGTACTACAATGAAGTTCTTTGATTTCTTCATACTCGTTAAAAAAATTAGTCTCAAAACCATTTTCTAAATATTTAGATAAGATAAAGAAAGGTCCGAAAATGACAATTACTAGAATTAATATAATATTTAATCTCTTTAATTTCCTATTTATCATCTTTTCTAATACCTGATTTTTTTTCTTCTTTTTTTTAAATTTAAAAATCACCCATATACAAGAATGTCAAAATACTATATAAAATTGACTAAATATAAATTATTTAAACAAGAAGCAGAATTTATAAGTAAGAAACAATTAAGCTTCTGCAGATTTGCTCTGGAAGAATAATCTATAATCTAATAATATCTCATAAAAAAACCCACAAAAAAAGAAAAAACTATTACTTCAATATCCCCATCGAATATATTCGCTCAGGTAAAATTAAACTTTCACTTTAAATTTCGTAAAAACAATATTCTTCTTTTTGTATCATCGGATAGTACAGGCATTATAATAATAACACTTTCTGTATACTTTAACTCTTTAGTATTTATGTCTCTTAAAAAAAAGATTCTATGATTAAAATAATAAGTTAGATATTTAATTTTATATTCAAGCTATTAATAAGGATAAAAATAGATTAGTGTAAGGAACGCATAATTATAGATCTAAGTATTGAGTGAGTATTCTATACATATAATCACTATCCCGAATAATTATCCCTTTTTTTTGAAAGGAATGGATTAATATTCTTAATTCTGAATCTGGAATGTTATAGTTTTCCGCGAGGATTTCAAACGCAAAATAGGGAACCTTAGTATAAAGATCTTCTAATTTTATTAACATTTTTTGAAACTGCAGTATATAGTCATCTGCTTTTCCAGAATGTTCTATTTTCCTTTTTTTCGGCTTTTTTGGGGCATGGGGTTTGAAATCTCCAAAAGCATTAAATCCTGGAGCACTTCCTAACTCCTGAATTGCTAGTTCATTCTGTTTTTCTTTTACCGTTTCAACAGCAGCAGTCATCCCATTTACGATCTCTCCGCTATTTGAAATATCTGAGACTTTATGTGTTCGACCACACCGTAGACATTTCTTTGTCTTCTGAGTATGTTTTACATACATATACTGTTTGCACTTTTTACATGCAAATACTATATATGGAGTCTCATCCCTTTTCCATTCGCCATCTTCCATATCTTTCACTTTTTTGTTTTTATTTTGGGGCTTTCTAAAATGTTTCTTATAATGAAATACAATTCTTCTTCATTGTCAATAACTATTACCTGAAAATTGTGGGTATTTCCTAAATCTTGAAGCTTTTTTTTATGAAGCCTTTTTTCTCCTTCAATCTTCTCTTTATAATCTATAAAATCAAACACAATAATCAATAGTGAAGAAATCTGTGAGAAATCCTCAATTTGACTTAGGATTTGCTTAATTTGGATGTCTTGAGGATTATAAATTTGGATCAATACTTTATTATAAATAACAATATGAAGGTCAGAATCAACAATGCCAAATGTGTAATCATCTTGCTGGAGTTTTTTTCGTAAACCAAATTTCATAGGAAGATATTTACTGAGTTTAATCGGGAATTCATGAACAACAGCTGTCCCTAAATATGCTGTAAGCTTCGATTGATGTTGACTTTTTGATATTAATTTACTCGGAATTTTCTTAGGAGGCAATTCCTTCTTTTGTGTGGATTCTTTACTAACACTTTCAGTAAAATTATGTTCAATAGGAATATACCTATCCTCATATGATTCTTTTAATTGGTCTGGTCCTTTCAAATTAAAATTCATCCTTTTAAGTTTACTTAACGCAATTTTCAGATAAATTTCATCACGAGTCTTCTTACTATATAGGATTATAACCTTACCTTCTCTATGCCGAGCAGTTCTTCCTTTTCTTTGAATATATCTAATTTCTGAGGCTACAACATCGAAAAAAATAACTAAATCACATTCGGCAATGTCTAAGCCTTCCTCTCCTACGTTGGTTGAGACTAGAACGTTATATTGTCCCCCCTTAAACAAGTCTAAGATTTCTATTTGCTGTTTTTGGGATAAGCCCTTATCATCTGGAGATTTAGTTGCCTGTCCTACAAATCTCACTGGTTTTATGAGCTCTGTAGTTTTCAATTTATTTACTATACTTTTCACAGAGTTTCTAAGCTTGATAAAGACTAAAATACGAGATAATGGATTATTAGTGAGTTCTTCTATCAAAATTTTTTTTAATACCAAATATTTCGGATGAATTAGGTTTTCAGGAGAGAATTCTTCATTTTTTTTCAATTCTAAAAAAATATTATGTAACCTTTGATCGGCTGCTAAAATTTTAGTTGCTTTTGAGCTATTTTTCTTCTTAGAATCTTTATAGAGTTTGATTAAATAAACTAATAGTATGTCCAAGCCTTGCTGTTCTATCAGCTCAAGCATATGATACAGTATGAGTGCTTGGGCATTAATTGAGAGAGCGCTATACACTCCTGCCTTATCACCATTATTCTGTAATAACTTTACTAATTCACCATTCAACCTTAATAAATCCTTCCGGATAATTTTAGTATGAAGGTTTTCTCCTTTTGCTTCTAGGAAATTAAGTTGCGAAAGGTAATGTAAACGTTCGTCTAAAGTAATAGTGACTATTTGATATATATCTTCCATTAAGTGGGTTAGATCTACTCCAATTTTATAGATATCCATTGGTTTTAGGTATGTCTTTACATCTTCGTCTTTCCTACTTCGAATATGAATATTTTCAATAGGGACATGCAAACTTTCACATAAAGTAGCAATCTTGTCTTTTGAAGCTCCTGGAGATGCGGTAAGTCCTAAAATAATACCATCTGGATTCGTTATCACAAACTCATTAGAAATCATCGTATAAGGATAATCTCCTGAAGAATGATGTGCTTCATCGAAGATGATTAATGCGGTATCTTTTAAAGTATATTTTTTATTCACTAAATCATTTCTTAAAGTTTGTGGAGTATAAAACAAAATCAAGTTCTCATTAAATACATCAATTCTTTTTTCAGGAAGAATTTTTCCTGTTAGTACCGCAAATTTTTCTTCCGGAATATTTAGAAATTTTAGAAAAGTTTGATAATGTTGATTAATTAAGGGCCTTGTAGGAGCAAGAACGATTATCTTACTACTGGAAGGGACAGCTTCCAAAATTTTACTTGTTACCAGAACTGCAATTATTGTTTTTCCCAACCCTGTAGGTAATACCACTAATGAATTTTTATCTTTACATGCGTCTGCGATCTTTAATTGATACTCTCGAACTTCAAGCCCATGATAATTTAATATGTGATCATTATTAGAAAGATCTTCTTTTGTCTCACTCACCAGGTCTCACCACAATGTTGATTTCATCAACAGTTAATTCCTTAATTTCTTTATTTCCTGTATTATAGGAAATAATTAAATCTCCTAATTTCATTCCGAACGCAGAAGGGTAAATTAAACCATTATCTTTTTTCTCAAATAAATAGGGATGTTCAGATTCTAACGATTTGAGATTAGAGAGAAGCTCGGTACCATTCCTTGAAAGATCGAATCCTTTCCCCCGTTTTACACGTTGAAAGGTATAAATGAGATCGTTAAAAAGTTTTATTTGAGTCAATGTAAATATAATTTTATTTGGAATCTGTTTTTCGGTGATTAAATATATAGTACTACCTTCCTTTCTTTTTTTTAAGTGATGATTCTTAAACACCTTTCCAAATACATTTTGAGCCGTTACAAGAAAAGATGCTAACTCCTGAGTGTAATTTGGAGGAATGTTAAAAATGTTAACTAATTTAGTAAAATTTAGTTTCTTTTCATAATTATCTTCAAACTGTTCTAAAATATCTATTATGTGCTCAAATGTCTGGAGGAATTTTTTGAATTGAGCTCCATTAGAATTATAAAGTCTGTCCAAATCTGAAGATAACGTCATTAAAAGATAAATATAACAAGAACATAAAAAGAAAAAATTTAAAAAAAAAAATTATTTTTTAATTATTTTGTTTGTATTCTTCATTTTTCGAAAACATATCATAAGAATTCCTGGAGTCACCAGAAATATAATTGTAAGTGGGATTGCGGTCTGAATTTCTTTAACATAATTCATAGAAGTAACAGGGTCTGGATTGTCAGGAGTATCGGGATTGTCGGGAATATCAGGAGTATCGGGAGTATTTATGTTAAATTCTACTTCTCCAATAAAATATGTCTCATTTGAAATTCCATCATTTAGATATACAACAAAGGTATATTTTGTGGTATTAGAAATTTGACAGCTTAAATTGAACAGGCTATATTCGGTAAACTTATGATGAGATAAAGATATTGTTCCATTTAACGTATCATCAATGTAAATTTCTACAAATGCATGTCCTTCTTCTAATGGATATTGTGATTCATTACATCGTATTGAAGAATTCAGAGAAAAATGCACCAAGTTTA
>JAEOTV010000029.1 GCA_016839635.1 Promethearchaeota archaeon
AAAAAGGCAATCGAGTTAGACGCGAATTATGCTAATGCGTGGAATAATATGGGAATTGCTTATAATGAGAAAAAAGAATACGATAAAGCAATTGAATGTTTTGAACATGCGATCGATTTGGATCCAAATTTTATTAAAGCTTGGGGGAATCTTATAGCTGCTTATAATAAAAAGGGTGAAATGGGTAAGGTAATTAATTGTATCAAGCAAGTGAAAAGATTAGATCAAAGCTTATTATCAGGAAATTTACAACTAAAAAAACTAATGGAGTATTCAGAAAAAGATTTTAAAAAATTTGAGAATTATATAGAAAACATGGAATTAGTTTATCAAAATTTTCGAAAAATTCAATCAGAGGTGAGATCTGCTGGAGATAAATTTCCTAATTCTAAAAACCATCAAATTCTGTCAAAATTCGATTTAAGCAATATGTCTGACATTATCGAGGATCTCAAAAAGAACGAGTTTAAAAATTATGCAGAGCTTATAAACGAATTAAAGGAGATAGGGGCAATTAATTTAATACCATATCCTATTACTCACAATATTAAGAAACTCATCTTAAAAATAGCAATAAAATATGATCGCCTCCATATTGCCGAAATTGCTGAAAAATGTGGAGAGCCAGAGGATTGTATTATTGTCGTTACTCAAGATATGATAAAAGAAAAACAAATTTACGCAGAATATTTCAAATCAACGAAATCGATTGTTTTTGACAAACAAACAAACATCGATGAAATTGACTCTTTAATGGAACAATATAAAAAATGGGAAAAAGAAAGCATCGAAAAGAAATATTAATTTTGCGTTTGCAGCACAACAAAATGTTATCATTGAAGAATATAATAAACATCATTAAAAAAAGAAATATTCTGAAATTTTTGAAATGATTTAGGACTTGTTGGGATACACCGTTTTTAATAGAATGGCAAAAAGATAAAGGGTTCTTATAAAAAATAATAAAAATTAATTGTGTGTTTAAATTTGGCGGAAAGTGATAAAAATCTACGAAGACTTAGTAAAATCCTCAACGTATATAATGAAATTAATTTAGATAAGATGGCTAAATTAATCGGTTTTCGAAACTCCATAGATTTAGAGCAATGGATATTAGATTTGCCGGAAAAATATCACACATATTTAACAATAAGAGGAAAAAATGTTATTATTCAATCTAATATCACAGAAATGATTGATGACCTATTAAGCGAGTTTGAAAAATGGGATACTAAAAAAAGTGAAAAAATAATAGAAAGCCTTGATTTAAGAAAACCCTTATTTGAAACAACATCGAAAACCGAATCATCTATTTTAGGGGATTCAAGATTAGGCTCTGCAGGTAAAAAGTTTCTTAGTTTATTGTCTACCCATAAAAGTATTACAAGAAACCGATTTATTAAGGTCTTTGAACTTGAAACGCTCGTAGATATCGACGATTGGTTGTTAAGTCTTCCAAAAGAATTAGGTGTCTTTCTTAATATAAAGAGTGACGATATAAGATTCGAGCGGAAAGCTTCAGATAAAGTAAAATTGAAATTAGCTGAACATTTTGATGATTGGATTACAGAAGTAATGAGTAAATTGACTAGGGTTGATGAATCTGCTGTGAGGAGGGAAATTAATAGAATTCCAAGTATTTTAGGAGGGGGGTATACTGATTTTTTTAAAATGAATATTAAAAAAGCAGAAAGAAAATTTTTAATTCTCCAATTAACAGGTAGCAACCAATTTACGACGAAATCTGATTATGGTGATAAAACTTATACCACATTTACAGTTAATACAGAAGTAAAAAAGGGGGTTTCAGATTTCCAACCTGATATAATAGAAAAAGCAAAAAAATCAGTTGTAGAAAGTGAGGTTTATCAGAGAAATGGAAGAAGATATCATTATGTAAGTCCCGCTGGCCGCAATATTAGTCGATCAATTAGAACTTCGGAAAAAGATTTTCAAATTAGGTTAAAAAACCTCTTGATTGATGTTGTCCCCGTAGAAAATTACTCGTATTCAATTCTAGCTCCAACTAAGAAACAAAACATAGTACATGTAACTTCACCAAGAAAAATGTGTGTTATGTGTGGGAATACTTTTAGACCTGACTTGGAATCCAATTGGGAGATCAAGTATTTATCAATGAGTAATGTTTATATCTGTGAAGAATGTAATCCAAACCTTAAGAAAACCATTCAAGAAGAAAAAGCGAAAAGGTCTCAATATAATTCAAATTTAAATAATAAAGAATCTATAAAATCCAAAATAAAGAAGATTTTTGGATTAATTCTTATGCTTTTTCTGGTTGTTGCCGCATTATTAGTTTTTGGATTGCCTTTATTACCATTTTATATCTCTTCTATTGTAATTGCTATATTAGAGGTATCTCTATTAATAAAATGGAACCTTACATCCAACGAAATGAAAAAGATGAAAACAGAAGAATCTATTAGAAAAAATGAGGCTTTAAATAGTGTTAAACGATATGATGGAAATTTATTAGAAAAAAGATTTATACCTGAATTCTGTCAGCGTTGTCGTTGGTTTAATAATGATGACTTAAAATGTCATGTTGATGAGGAAGTCGGAGAAATTTACAATGAGTTTAATGTGAATGGTGAAAAAGAATGTTTTGAGCCTAGAAACCTATAAGCCGAAAGGATTAAATTTCTGCACTAACTGCGGTTTCAAGCGTTTGCCACATTCAAAGTATTGCGTGAATGGTGGATATAAATTCCAATAAATAAGTAACTTTCAATATTATTAAAAACTGACCAGTAGAGGGATTTCCATGGTAGACCAACCGTATTATCTTTTTAAAACTTATATACTTGGGAGAAAAGGAGTTGGTAAGTTTACTTTCGTTAAGTCTTGTCGCCCGATGTTTGAAGGGGATAATGGTTCAACCACTGGTATTTATTATAGTACTTATGATTATTTTTTTAATCCCGCGAATAAAGAAAAATTTGCGACATTCCAGATTTGGGTTCAAAGTCCTGAAGATCGATTCAAGTCTTTGATGAGTAATTATATAACTGGTTCAAGTGCGATACTTATTATGTTTGATATTTCAGATCAAAGCTCGTTAGAAGAATTTGATGATTGGATGAGCTTTATTAGAAATAAACCTCAATTTGAACGCGTACCAATTTTATTGTTGGGAAATAAGGCGGATTTAACGGAATATCTAGCGAGTTCAAAACGCTTAGCTGATTCTCTGGTAAAGAAATATTCATTAACGGGTTATTATGAAATTTCCGCTTTTGAAACAAAGGATATTGAATCAATATTTAAGGAACTTACTGAAATTTTATTCAAAAAATATGGGTTTAAAAGATGACAAAAGAATTCTATTAAGATCCAAATCCTTCAGTATCTAATCGTTCATTACACAGTTTATCGCATTTTTGGATGTAAGGATTGTTCCTTCCGACATGGAAAAACTCGACTTGTTCGTATTTCTCGCGTAGCTTGTAGACCTCG
>JAEOTV010000091.1 GCA_016839635.1 Promethearchaeota archaeon
AATTATCGTATTATTTATTTAATTAAATCAGAACGTTTGGAAATAATATCTATTTGTCATGGAAGCAGACTTTTAAAACTCTAAATTTGTTCAAAACTCAAATAACCTTTTCACAAGGGGGCACCACAGGGGAGGGAAATAACCTTTTTACTAAAAAAATTATGCCATAAGCAAATAATAAAATCCTCTATTACCAAGATCTTAGTTGTAAATCGAAGATTTCTTTAAATTTTGAGTCTTTAGAGTAAATAATATCTGTATCATGCTTTTTGCATGTCATTGCGATGATTTCATCATGCAATGCGTGACTTTTAACATTTTTTAACATTAGTTTAATGATTTTTAAATCAAAATTATCAATAATAATATTTTCTGAGCTTTCCCATCGATTGAGAGCTTCTTTAAAGATATTTGTTTTCCCAGCTCTTCTCATTTTCCAAAGTAATTCTGCAATTGCAATAGTAGGCAGGATTACCGTTATTTCTCCATTTATTACTTTCTTTTTCAATTCTTGTAGTATTGAAGGAATTTTTTTATAGTCATAATGGAAATAAAAGAGAACCTGAGTATCAATTACAGCCTTTTCTACCATTTTATATCAGGAACGTTCAATTTTTTTGTTATTCTTCACTAGGAAATAACGATTTTTTTGCTTGATCTAACTCTTCCTCTGTAAACGGAGGTACATCTCCAAATAAATTATCTTCAATCTCAAGAGGATGTGTCTTTTTTTTGATTAAAATAGTCTTATCATCCTTTAATTCCATCTCAACCTCATTTTTATCTTCAATTGCTAGCTTGTCTCTCCATTCTTTTGGTATTACAATCCTTCCATTTGAAGAAACTTTTTGAGTTATTTTTTCTGTCATCTATATTTTCATTTTTTTAATTGTCATTTTATTATAAGAAATGACAGTTATTATATCTTTTCAAAACTTACAATATTTTAGACCAACTATTTTTAGGAGGGGGCACCACGGGGGAGGGATACTAATTATTAATGAGTAATAAAAGTGAATAAAAAAAATATTAGTTACTCTTTGGGGGGATACCAATAGTAGAGTTCAAATCTAGATACATTATAAATAACATATTCATCTTCTTTGAACTCATTGTGTTCAGAAATGAGAAAAATTCCATTAACGGTTTTAATTATTGCACCACCTTCAATAAATCCTTCAAGTAATTCATTTCTTGTTATAAAATCAAGTAAATGGGTTGGAACTTTAAATCTCTTTAGTAGATCCTCAGAAAATTTATATTTACTCTTGTATTCTCCAATAATTTCATAATCTCCTTTACCCATTCCTTCAAAAGCAAAAATAATTAATCCTAATTTTTTTCCTTCAAATTCTCTAAGATCATAATTTTTATCATAAACTACAATTTCATGACCTCTTTCAAGTTCAACATCAATCCAAAAATCGAAAATATTTCCCTTTGAATCCTCAGATGCAGGTGTAACTTTTTTAATTCGACCAATCATTTTGAGTACCTTTAGAGATTATATATTAAATATATAATTATCCAAAATAGATATACTTTCTACTGCTCTAAATACTGGATTTCTAGGATTTTGATTAACTATGTATGAGGTATGAACAGATTTATCATTTTTATCTAAGCCAATAACTAAATATTCAATCCTATATGTCACTTTTGAATAGAATTTATAGATAATAGTATTTGGAAACTGACCGTGTAAATTAATATTTACCCCTGTTTGTTTTGATGTTATCTTAAATAAAAATTCCGCTATTTTTTTGGCAGATTTTAGACCTAATCTCCCAAAGCCACTAGGTCCTTCGTCTCCATGCCCTGCAACTAAATGAATTAAATTATCTCCAATATTTCGATCTAATCCAAATCTTCCTTGATATTTATTTGAACCTAATTTTAATCCCATGATATCATAAATTGGTTTCCCATTGATATCTAATTTTAGATTATCATAGATATCAATTACCTTGAAAAATTTCCCGACTCCTATTAGAGTATCTTTTTTGTAATGATCAATAAGTGATGTCCCGTCAAATGTTTTATGAGCCCTTATAAGATTCCATGCATTCTCTAACCCAGTTAATGTTCTTAATGCGTTAATACGACCTGCTTCTACTAATAATTCATTATAAGTTAATCCATAAAGAGCTTTACTAATTTCATCTAAGGTTATTCGTTCATCATCATCTCCTTGTAAAATATTACTCATGTCTTCAATATCATTTACTCTATAAATAACTTCTTCAGGGTCTATAAAATTATCTACATTTTCATCAAAAACTCCATGCAATAATTGAGCTTTGGCTTCTATCAATGTTTTAACACCATAATATTGCCAAAAATTACTCTCTAAGATTGTTCTTGAACCTACTTTGCGAATTAAATCTTTCTCACCCATTCCTGATATAATAAGTTCCCTTAATCTAGCTTCACGACTATTTGGTGCAGATCCTGCTTGTTCAGCCATAATTGTAATAGTGTCTCTCTTAGGATTAAATCCTAGTTTCTTTAGTTGAGAAAAATCTGTGATAACCTTACCTTTAAAAATTAACTTATAATTTAAGATCGGATTAAGTCCATACGCTTTCTGGACATCTTTTATCGCACTTTCAATATCTTGATTAAAATCAATATCAACCAATTGACCAGCTACATCTGGAGGAACACCTACCAATCTAAACTTAATATTTTCCACTAAATTTTCATTGAAATCAGACGCTGAATTCGGATTAAAAAGAATAGAAATATCAACTGGGGGAGTATTTATGATACCCGTTTCTTGTTTTCCTCTAAATAGGTTATTTAACGTTTCTCCATCTATATTTGGGGTAGAAGTGTTAATAGGAGACAAAAATTCTTTAGAAAGGTGTTTAAGAGAAAATAATGATTGGAACACGATTGGGGGACTTTCTCAAGAGGGAGCACCACGGGGGAGGGAGAAAATCTTAAAGGTTATAGGAAAAAAGTAATAGAATATAGAATCTATCGATTCTTCCAACAGTATTTGACAAACATTTCAGGGTAATGTGCACAACCCTCACTATCTACACCACCTAATTCTTCAATCAAATTGGTATCTATTCTGTTTCCTGCTAGATACAACTCTTTAAGTTTTCTAAAATGACCTAGCCCTTTTAACTTCTCAATTTGATTATTACTTAAATCAAGATACTCAACATTTTTAAAATTCTCTAATCCTTTAATTTCACTGATTTTATTATTTCCTAAATCTAATGCTTCTAAATTTTGTAGATTTTCTAATCCTTCAATTTCAGTGATCAAATTAAATGATAAACCCAATGACTTTAAGTTTTTTAATGCAGATAACCCGGTTATTTCTTTTATTCGATTATCTGACAAATCCAAAACTTCTAAATTTTGTAAATTCTCTAATCCTTCTATATTAACTATTTCATTTGAACTTAATTTTAGTTCTTTTAAATTTGTTAAGGTTTCTAAATTCTCAATTCTAAAAATTTTATTACCATTTAAGGTTAATTCCTCTAAATTCTTAAGATCCTTCAATCCTTTAATTTTATTTATATTATTTTCTCCCAAATTTAGAATTTTTAAATTCTTGAGCTTTTCTAATGCTTTTATCTCACTAATTTGATTACGGTCTAAAAATAAAGCTTTTAGTTCTATTAATTCATCTAGTCCTTTAATTTCTTCAATTGAATATAACCCACATTCATACAAGTTAAGATATTCTTTTTCGTTTATTCCATGTAAATCTATAACTTAATCACCATGATATTAGTTCTAATGTAAATAATATAAATAGAAATAAATACTTGACTCTTAATCTAATATTTTTTCTAAATCTACATTCATTTGAATTAAATTGGTATGTCTCCTGAAGTAAATCCGATAATCTCTAAGTTTATCTCTATATTCTTTTTTCGAAGCATCAACAGGATATGCAGTGTGTAATCTACCTTCTGGACCATTTTGAAAGTTACCTTTAGAATCCATTTTCCCATCATCTATTAAAATTTCTACAAACCGAGTTATATCTTCACCTTTAAAACGGAAAGCATATATTATTTTACCTCTACTTTCCATAACAACTCCCTTTTGAGATTTAATAAGTTCAAAAATGAATTTTGCTATTGCTTCGGGAGTATTAAGATCACGATGTAATCTAGCAAAATCCCTCCAATGACCTGCATAAATATGAATTATACCATTTCCTATTCGTTTTCCTCCAGGATCAAAATTATGTTCACCAAAAGTTAAATATATTTCAGTGGGCTGGAAAAATTTATATTTAGGATTCTTTAATACAGTAGTACAGGTTGTTTTCTCTATAAGCACATCATCAGGTTCAAAATATAAAGCTTCCTTATCTTTATATTTGAATTCTCTATCTAGCAATTTTAGACTTAGTTTTTCATATGTATCTTTCCATACACTCTTAATTAGATTGTTTATAAATTCTGGTTTTTGAGCACTCCCAATATTTTCATAAGATCGAAATTCTCTGCTCTTAAGAAGAGCTTCTAGATTTTTCTTAAATATCTTTGGTTCATAGTAGTTATTCAAACTTTTAAGTACCTCACCCAGGATAAGAACTTGGTCTATAAAATAATCTGAACTAACTGGATGTGTAGATTTCCCACTAGGGTAAATAAATTCTTTATAAAGATAAGAAATCATTTTTTTACTTAAATCTTTGCTAAACCATGAATAGACGTTCCTTTCAATCATTTCAGAACATGTAGTTAATATTCTAGTTCTTATTTCATCTAACTTATCAATCTCTTCACTAGACCTAAAGTCCTCTGTATTAATCTCAGATATTTTATTTATGACAAAATCTAATAGTTGTTCTCTAGTTAAACCGATAGGATTGTCCCTCATATTTCTAACGCTTTTGCTAGTTTTATATAGTGATTGATAGACTTTATCTAATTCATTCTGTATAAAGGTATTTTCAAACTCATTTGACATTCCTAAAGCTTCAATATATGGTATCCTTCCTTGTTCTGCCATTTTTATTAGTCCTACTAATTCTTGTTTTGAGAAATCCACTACTTTTCCAATAACATTATCTCCAGAAACTGGGTCACTATCTATGTCTTGGTTATTCACCCCTTTTGTAGTATAAGTCCTTTCACCATTGGAATCTTTGTAGCTTACAACCTCATGAACTACTTTTAAACCATACTTATTATAAAATACAATTATATCTCCAACTTCATATAAATCTCCTTCTCCTTTTATTTTATAAGCAACTTTAGCACCCGGTTTAAGTTTACCTAGCATTGATTTTCCAATTACTTTTAAAATTCCAATTATCTTATTGTTACGTTTCGTTTTTTCAAAGGAATTTTCATTGATCTCAGACTCTGAATTTCCCTTTCCTTGTTGAAAAACTGCTACTTGGGCAATTATCATCTCGCGTTCGGAGAACATCTCACCACGATTAAATTTGTCTCGAAGTATTGCTAGAATTTCCCAATTAACCTTACCATATACAAAGACTTCCAAATCGTTGTATTTCGTAGATTCTAACATTTTACACGCTTCTAAGATAGCATCAGGATTATACGGTATTTTTTTAAGCATTTTCTGTAATCCCTCCAGATCATAGTTAGGATCAAAGAATTTTGATAAAATTTCTCTAATTTCATTCATGCCAAGCTCAGGAATTAAACCTTCTTTCGTTATATGTTGTTCTTCCATCTTCATTTTGGATGAGATTTGTTCTTTAGATGGGCTTTCTGGAATAAAAGAAAGCAAAACAATATCATCTTTGGGAGTTAAAACATATTCCCCATACATATCCACACTTATTTCCTTATTATTGACTAGTACACATCTCTTCTCATCAAGTTCTAGACCATTAAGTAACTTTCTGATGGTCATGTCTTCTCTCACATTAAACGCACGTGATAAGTCAAGGTTAAAGCTTGAATAGACTCCAGGCTGAGAAATATAATTTTGAGTTCTTATAAATTTAATTAACTCCTAAATGTTAAATCTTAGAAGATCTTATATAAATTTAATAAAATGTTTAATTTTCAAACTATAAATTAATTCAATGTTAGAGGCAACAAGTTAAATTGAGTTCGGAAGGAGTAAAGGAATTTAAAGTCAATGATTATATCACCCTTAGACTAGAAGATGGAGTAACTTTTATTTATATAAAAGGCGAACGATTCGATCAATGTAAATTTCTTTTATTAAATATTGAAGTAGTTGAAATCACCTCATTAAATAAGATTGACTCGATTGATGAAGCTGCAAATGAATTAAATCAGAAATTGGAATATGATACAAAGGTGATAAAAATACCTCCTGATGTAGAATTTTGGGGACATTGTTCAAATCTTCAAGTATGGGCGGAAAATGAGTATGATACACGTTTACTTCATAGAAATTTAGCTTTTCCATTATTAGAGAAATTAACAATACTAGGTGAACCTAAAGCAAAACAAATCTTCAAAGAAGAGATTGCCAAAAGATTTTTAAGTGGTTATAATATCGTAATGAAATTTATTGAAAAAAAAGGTTATTTAAACTACTTTTCAACTGAAGAAAGAGAGGCGTTATTTGAAGATTTAAAGAATATTAAGACTTTTACAATTTATAAAGGAATTGGATATGGGGATATCTCAAAATCCAAGTTTCTAAAAGCAAATAAATTAGATTTAAACAACCAAAAAATTCGAGATCTGAGCTCTGTAAAAGGTTGGAACAAGATATCCTACACCACAGATTTGAATTTAAGAGATAATAAATTAGTAGAACTTCCAAATTCAATGAGTTCTTTAAATTTATTAGAAAAAGTAAATTTAGACAATAATTCTATAAAAGAATTTCCTGATATACTTCTTTCTTGTAAAGATTCTTTAAGAGAATTATATTTAAATAATAACAATTTGAGTATTTTACCAGATACTATTGGGGAGTTAAAATTCCTTAATATCTTAGATATAAGCCTAAATAAAATTTCTTCATTATCTGACGAAATAAGATACCTTAATAACTTAAAAAAAATATATGCAAGAGGTAATCAAATAAGTAAAATTCCATCCTCAATTGGTGAACTAGGAGAACTAATAACATTAGATTTAAGTTTCAATAAGATCCAAAATCTTGCTGAATCACTTGGAAATTTAAAATCAATAAAAGAATTGAATCTTAGTAACAATAATATAAAACATTTCCCAGAAAAAATTGAGAATTTATATCAATTACAAACTCTTAATCTAAGACAAAATAAAATAACTAAAATCCAAGGTAATTTGAGTAAATTACAAAAATTAAAAAGAATTTTCTTAGGCTTCAATAGACTAAATTATATACCAAAAGAATTATGCGATTTGATAGATCTCCAGGAATTATATTTGAATAATAATTTCATAAAAGAATTACCAGAATGTATTAAGAACCTTATAAATCTTAAAAATCTAAATTTAAATGGTAATTTATTACGAATACTTCCTAGATCATTATTTCACCTAAAAAATTTGGAAATTTTAATAATATCAAACAATAAAATTGCTAGCCTCCCAAAATCAATAATTAATCTTGTATCTCTCAAAGCTTTATATATCCATAATAACAAAATAAAAAATATTCCAATTGAAATGAAAAATTTAAATTCATTAGAGATTATTAGTTTAGAAAACAATAACATCAAGATTATCCCAAATTTCATAAAAGATAACAGAATTTATTGTATTAAATTGAAAAATATTAAAAGAATAGAATAGATATTTGATCAAATTATTACAGAACACCAAGCTTCCAAGTAAAATCGATAAGCGTATAGAGTTATATTCTTCCCCTCAAGGGAGTTAAATTCACCGTTAGAAGTAAACAGAAATATTCCTATTGAGGTTTCAATTGCTTGTTTTACTTGAAATAAGAACTTTCTATGAGGACAATTAAACCATTTTAAAGGTATTATATAAAATCCTAAAAATTTTCCTGTAAGTTTAATGTAATCAAATTCATCATTCCTATTGATATCATAATTTAAGCTTAATAGACAGTCTAATTCTTTATTTAAATAATTGTTTAAATTATATAATTCAGAATCTTCGATCATTACTTCTAATCCGTTAGGTAATGTTCCAATAATGGTAGATTCTATAATTCTCCCGTTATATCTACTTCTGTTATTAAATATTTTTTTAATATATATGTTCATTATTCATTCATATTAATATTGATTTAAATTATTTGTATTTTTGATAGATATATTTTGTTTCTTGGTAATGTTGAGCATCACTTAGATATGCACTATAAATTAAACCGTTTGAATCAAATAATATTTCAAGATATTCAACGTTTCCATTTAATGTAACTTCATATATTATTTTATTTCCATTAGGATGTAATACTCCAATTCTATTCGGATCATTAATAATACTAAATATAAAATCACCTACTTGTTTAGCATTTGAAAAATAACTTTCCCATTCTTTCCAGTGTTTATCCCTTACAGAATGTACTAATCCAGACCCACCTAATTTCTCAGATGTGTGTCGTCCATACTCTTGACGCCCAGTACTTAACCAAATAATTTGACTATGTATAACTTTATTTTTATCCTTTATTTTGGATTCTCCAATATTAACTAAAAACTCGCCTTTTTCTTTTAATCTGTCGATTACATTATCAAAATCTTTATTAATTTTACTTATTAATAATTGTTGTTTAATAGAGGGATTTCTTAATTCATAAATCTCTTTAAGTTTATCACTATAATCAATACCATATATTCCTTTAGAATATTCCGAAAGCGCCCATTCTTTACTAGGATATTCAGATGTTTTACGAATAAATTTTACTCCATCATTATAAAGACGGATATAGATTTCACTAAGATCACTAATGCATTTATCTAAACATTTGTCTAACGTTTGTTTAACAAGATGCATTCTTAATTCCTCCAGATTTTTTACTCCGTAATTTTTATATATTCTATTTAAAATACTCTGTTTAATTCTCAATTCAATTTGATCATCACCAGCTTTAACATCCTTTATGAATTGATTAATTCTTCTATTCCTGAACCATTTAATGAATGAAGATACTCCAATAGTTCCAAGAGTAATGGGGCCGATAATTGGCAGTAATGAAGAAAAAGCAGCTAAAGGAATTTCAGCTCCTGAAGATGCTGTTGCTAATCCAATGGAGTTCATGAGTGAAAGTATAAATGTGGAAGCCATCATCAGTTTTATTTTTTTATTAAATTTTATGGTCTTTGACTTAATTGAGCCAAAGATCTTATTGATAATTCTCTTTATTGCTTTTTCAAAGGATTTTTCATTGAAATCAGACGCTGAATTTCCCTTTCCATTCAACTTCTAATTCAAATTCAAAGAAAAATATCGAAAATCACCATCTAAATGTATTTAAGAAGGTTTATAAGAATGTTTGAATAAATAGAATTTGCTAATTTGATTTTCTAATGTAACATTTTTCCAGGAGGGGGCACCACGGGGGAGGAAGGGAAAAATTGGAATTTAAAAAAAAATTAATCTTCTATTTCGAGACATTTGAATTTTGAATTTGAATAGTGTTCCAGAAAAACATCTAATAAGTAATCGAGAATTTTTTCCTCTATGCTTTCTTTTATTTCAAAATCTTCTTTTTTAATATTCCAAATACCAAGAATAAATTCTTTTTGAACAATATTTAAAAATTCTTCTGAGAAAATATTTTTAATGTATGCTCTGACTTCATAATAACTTTTTATATATTTTAAAATTACATCATCATGGTTCATACCTTGAACATGTTCGATTTTATAAAATAGAGCATCAATGCTATCATCTATAAACTCAGAAACGGGTCCATCAAACTGTGGATTAAATTTAACCATTTACTATTCAGCTCTAGAAATTTACTTTTAATGAATTTTTATGTTCTAATACCTATTAAAGCATCAATTAAATCTATAAATCTAATTCTCTCCTAAATATTAAATTTTAGGAATCTTACTGTATCATAAGACAAGAGATTTTTTAAATCTTAAATTTTTTTAAAAATAAAGGTGTAGAGTTCAGTTGAGTTCGGAAGATATAAATGAATTTAAAGTTAATGAATATATTACTCTCAAGCTAGAAAATGATAAGACTATTATATATGTTAACAATGAGCGATTTGATCAATGTAAGTTTCTGTTATTGAACATTCCAATCGATGAAATCACTTCATTAGAAGAAATAGAGTCCATTGATGGAGCATCAGAGAAGCTGGATACATCATTAGAACCTCACGAAGGTAAGGTCGATAAGATTCCTCCTGAAACTGAATTTTGGGGTCATTGTTCCAATTTACAGGTATGGTATGAACATGATTATGATACACGATTACTTCATAGAAATTTAGCATTTCCCTTACTTGCTGAATTAACAAAGATTGGAGATCCATTAGCAAAGAAAGCATTTATGGAAGAAATTGTTCTTAGATTCGTAAATGGAAATTACACCGTGAGAAATTATTTAATGGAAAATCAATATTTTAAGCATTTTGAAAAAGAAGAACTTGATATTTTATTAAAAGCCCTACAAGGAACAAATATAAGAAGGTTAGATTTAAGTAATGTAAATGGATATTTTAAGTATTTTGAATATGAAGAACTTGACAATTTATTAAAAGTCCTTCAAGGAACAAATATAAAAAGGTTAGATTTAAGTAATTCAAAAGTATTATCTCTCCCAGAGTCGATAGGCAACTTAAAATCACTTACAGACCTTATTTTGAATAATAACGAGTTAACAAGTCTCCCAGAGTCTATATCTCACCTCACCAAACTCAAAAAACTACTTTTGCATGAAAATCAGTTGTCAAAGATTCCAGAGTCAATTGGTAATCTTTCCTCACTTGAAATACTATCTTTATCCAACAACAATCTTTCTACTCTCCCGGATTCAATAGGCGATTTAATATCACTTTCAAACCTTTATTTGGATAATAATGAGTTAACGAGTCTCCCAGAATCAATAGGTGATTTAAAATCACTTACAAACCTTGGTTTAGCTGGCAATGATTTAACAAATCTTCCTGAGTCAATAAAAGAACTTACATCACTCACATCTCTTAATTTAGGTGATAATAAGTTAACAATTCTACCACAATGGATAGGCAATTTCTCCTCACTTAAAGATTTAAGACTTTTTAGAAATAAGTTATTGAGCATTCCAGAGTCAATAGGCAACTTAAAATCACTGGAAAAACTATATTTACAAGGTATTCAATTCAAGGCTCTTCCTGAGTCAATAGGCAACTTAAAATCACTCCAATATTTAAATTTGAATCAAAATTTCCTTTCAACTCTTCCAGAATCGATAGGCAATCTCTCTTCTCTAAAAGAATTAGATTTATTTGGTAATAGGTATATTAGAATCCCCGAATCCTTAAAAATATTAGAAAAAAGAGGATTAATAATCAAAAAGTAAATTGATATTGCTTAAAAATTATATCTAATGTTGATTTTTTTATATACCTGTAGAACATGTCGTAGAATGAGAAAGAAGTAAAATAATCAAAAATTCTGTTAGTATATCTTTTTCTTAGGTTTAATTTAGTGATATCATGTTCTCCATTCTTAATTTTCTTTTAAAAACTTTATAATAACCATTCAGGGACATTACAGGAGAAATCTAATTAAAAAAATACGTTTGATTATCCATCTAGAGGATACCAAAAACAGAGAATAAATTTCGAGACATCAATAATAATTCATTCTTCATCTTCAAATAACACACTATTTGGTAAAAAAGTTATTCCATTTCTATTTTTCAGAGCAGGTTTTCCTCTTAAAAACTTGTTAAGATATCTTTAATATTCATCTAAAGATAATCGCGGCTTACTAAATTTTTCAGTTTCTTCTTAGGTAATTTTATAGTTTTTGAAATACTTTTCTAATATCGTAAGTATATTTTCATTAGGATTTTTAACTTCCTCCACTCCCATATAAATAATTGCTTTTCTCCCTCTAATCTTTTTAAATCATAAGCATCATTTTATATCGGAATTCTTGAGCCATATCTAGGTTTGATCACAACCCAATCAATATATAGTCCATATTCATATATATCTTTAATTAACACTTCCCTGATATCACTTCCTTTTAATTAAAATTATCTAATAATTTTTCCATCTTCATTTAATAAAAATGTATATAAATTTAAAATAGGTGTTTGTAAAATTCTTTCGTATGTTGTACGATCTTCCTTATCTTTGTCAAGGATGAAAGCTGTTTTTACTGATTTATCATTATCATGCCATCCAATAACAAGATATTCAATATCGTTAGTTTTTTGTGAATAGAAGCTATATACTATAGTATTTGGAAATTTTGGCATGGGTACATTTACTCCAGTTTTAGATGTGAGAGCCTCATAAATAAATTCATTAACTTCAACCTCATATTTTAAACCTATTTTTTTAAAATCACCTATATTTGTACCCCAATGTCTATATAAATAATGAATAGTATTTCCCCCTGTTTCGGGAGAATAATGTGGTATATATTTCTGCCAGCCCAATTTCATTCCAAAAACATCGTATTTACGATCTCCCACATCAATTACTAATTTACCATTTGGATCAAGTATCTTCTTATCAACTACTGCATCGGATCCGTATTGATCGACGACTCTATAAAATTTTCCTCCTCCAATTAATCTATCACGTTGATAATATCTACTATCAAATGTTAGGGATCTTCCATTAAATGCATAATGTAAGCTCAATAGATTCCATACGTTATCTAATCCATTCTTAGTTCTTAATAAAGAAATACGATATTTATCAGCTTCTACATTATCATATTCCATACCATATTTCGCTTGACAAAAGTCGTTTATTACTTTACGATATTTATGACCTTCATAAAGAGATTTTCCTATAATATTGAATTTATGATGACGATTAAGCATAACCCCTTTAGTGTGATCTCTAATCGTTAATGCAACTTCTTCAATATCTATACCATTCATTATACCATATTCAATGCAAAACTCAACTATGTCCATTTCTAAATATTTTTGAACATCCGTAAAAAGAATTCTACCTCCACCAACTTTTTTTATTAGATCATTAAAAGTTGATCCTTCCATTATAGTATGATAGAAAATCATTTCACGATCATCAATTTTCATCATCCCGAAAGCAAAATCCTGCTCTACTCTTTTCTCTTCAATTAACTTTTCAACTTTAGCAAATGCTTCTTCAGATAAATCCGCAACTCCAATAATATTCTCAGCTGTAATAAATCCATTATCAAAACCTTGATTATTTGTACCTTTAGTTACAATATACTGTTTATTATTGATAAGAAGGATTTTTTCAATTCTATGGATGAATTTTATTCCATCTTTATTTTTAGCTACGACAATTTCTCCCACTTTATATTGATAATCAGCACCCATTTCTCGCACGAGAACATCTGTATTTGGTTTAATTATATCAAACATAGACTTCCCTAGTACAGTGAAAACCTTTATTTGTTCTTGATTTTCTTGAGTTTTTTCAAAGCAATTTTCATTGAAATCAGACTTTGAATTTCCCTTTCCATCCAATTTTCACAGAAAATTGGGACAAAATTTAAAAAGGCTCGAACCTTGTGTCTCTTAAAACGGAGGAAAATACAAATGAGCGAAAAATCGAACCCAAACCAAAATAAATACACTTATAAGTATATCCAATTTACAGCCACGCCAACCGAAAAAAAGCAAATTAAACATTTTGCCGATAAAGAGAATTTCAAAACTATTTCCGAATTTGTGAGAAGAATTGTATTTGACTATATCAGAAGACAAGACAATCCCGAACTATTCCATTCTGTTGGTAATAATTCCATGAATCCATTACAAATGGAACGGATAGCCAAAAACATCCGTGAAATCATGAAAAACCAAGAAATCATGTTACAACGGGAAGATACATTGGAAGAAATGAAAGAAATGGTTATGAACCTCTATAAGCTTGCGGAATCCAATGCATTATCTAAGGAAAGGGAACTCATATTTCAGTTGCTAGAAAATCACAACTCTCTTTCTCTGCGACAGATTCAAAATGAAACCAAATTAGCGGAAGAAATCATCTTTAAAATCATATCCGACATGAATTTATTTAAAATCACAGCTACAGGAAGGTTTGCTTTGAGATGACGGAAATAACCAATCAACAAATAATTGATCGCTACTTAAAACGATTTTCTCATTCTAAATCATCTCTATCTATGCGGAGATATTGTCTTCAATATTTTTTCCGCTCAGATTATTTTGGATATAACGGACATGTGTTTAGTTTAACAAAGCGGGATGTTATAGACTATTTTGACTATTTAAACCACTTGGATAACATCTCCCTGCAAACCAAGAAAAACAAGTGGATGATCTTCCGCAGTTTTTTACAGTTTATCATGGAATACTACGATGATGTCCTAATTGTCATTCCCAGATATAGCACCTTATGGAAACCAATTCATAAGAAACCAGATTCTAATAAGGATGTAGTGATGACCAAGGAAGAAGTAAAAAAAATCTTGGATTACATGTATAATCGGAATTATAACTATTATCTCCTTTTTAGACTATTAACGGAAACAGGGATGCGAATCGGTGAGCTTCTCAACTTGGATTGTGAAGATTTGAATGTGAAGAAACGATATGTTGAAGCGGAAGGAAAGACGGGAAGAAATATTTACTATTTTTCAGAAGGCTTGGCTAGACATTTAGAAGTATACTTGAAGGAGCGAAAGAGCAAAGGAACGGATTCTAACGCATTATTTTTATCCATTCAGAAAAAGAGATATGCTCTTCGCACGATTAATCATTATATAAAGAATTGTGTTATCCGTTTAGATCTTGAAAAGCGGATCTCATGCCATACTTTTAGAAGGACATTGAATACGCTACGAAAAAGAATGGGGTGTCCAAAAGAAGACCGGAAAATCCTGTTGTGCCATAAAGTCAGCGATGTGAATTTCAGCTGTTATGTGAAATTGAATTATTATGATTATATTCAGCTCTATGATAAGTGGAATCCGTATAAGAATATATTGGATAATTAAAATCTAATTTTAGTTTTTTTTAAACTCTATCTATATTATATTACTCGCTTTGGAATGAATCATATATTATTATATCCACTTATTTTAGGATTCACTAAATTATGATAACTGTGGTATAAGCATACCCCCCTTCGTTGATTTTCCCCTCAAAAAGCATTCTTTTTTTGGATGGGGGTAACTGAGGTGCTCTGTGGATTGATGGCATTTTTTTAATTACTTCGATTATTTAAAATATATAAATATCCGTTTTGGAACTAAATTTTGGATTTTTTAAATCAGTCCGCCCTGGAGATCAAAGTATAATTTCTCTATGGTTACTATATAAGAAAATTATACTTTAAAATTGCGCCCCAGAAGTCCATGTAAATTTACTTCCCTTTTTATCCATATTATCAATGTATCCCATATCTTCCAGAAGATATAATCCTGTAGTAACATCATAATTATGACCCTTTATTTCATTAAATATCTCTTTACGATTCATTCCAATCAATTGGTCTTTTTTCTCCATAATTTCAGTAACAATTCTGAGATGATTTCGCTTTAACTCAACTGTAGGTTTTACTACTTCTGCTTTTATTAAGGTGTTCGTTAATAAATAAACCTTCACATTGTTATAGAGTAAGGGTCTTGCTCTGTGAAATGCTTGTTCCTCTTCAGAAATCTCAATTCTATCTATCTCATCTTCCGTTAATCCTTGCATTTTAAGTAAATTTCTATGATCTTCTCTTAGTCTATATCTCCCTATTAAGACAACATATCTTACACCTTCATACTGATTGGTTCCTCTACTCATCCCGTAATGCCCTATTTGAACATTTGGAAAGATCTTGCGAATTTCTTCTTCAAATCTCAACTTAGTGAAAATAAGTGTTCTTTCATCAGTAGGTATTTGAAAAAACTGAAAGAATTCTTGTATCTGATCAATAAAATTCTTTGTCTTTGAAATGGTCATAATTTCATTTAAACCATAAATCTTATTTTCAAGTTCAGTACTGTCCTCTAATAATAGGTCAATCTCCCGGTTGAACATCTTTTCAGTTATATCTATATCTGTCGTAGCACAATTAAAAATAATAGTTGGAATCTCATTTAAAAAGCTCAGGTTCTTAACTCCACCAATTTTCCATTTACTTTCATCCTGAATAGCATAAATGTTGTCCATTTGTTCAATAGAAAGCTTGAAAAAGTAATCGTCTGTCGTGTTAGGTGTGAAATTCTTTATTTCGGGCTTTTTTATTAACTTTGAATAGCAAAATCCTAATTTCCATCCTCTATCCCTTCCTCGGCAAGTAGAAGAGGTAGGACATTCTGCACATTCAATTTCTCTGAAATCTAATGATCCAAGCAAAAATTCTGGGACTTCTATGCAGTCATAGACAATATTTTCGATAGATTCATCAACGATTAAAACATCCGGATTGTATTCATTGACAAAATATAAGTGTTGAGGAACTATAAAGATAATAGGTCTCTCTTCTCCCCAATCTTTTTGAATTTTATACATGCATCGTATCTTACACCCTCGACAACCAGGAATATATTTCTCCAATCCCTCCATTGAGCAGTAATATTCTTTTCCCCAAAAGTGTACGGAATTGTATTCATTATATCTATTAAATTCATCAATCAGATCATGATTAGGCATGCAAACCATTACTTTAAGATCGTTTTCTACGCAATAATCCAAGATTTGGTGGATCTTTTTGGTCTTGCCTGTTCCGGGTTTGCAATGATTATAAACAAACTTATCAATAAAATCTTCAATCGGATAAGTATCTAATTCTTCAGAATTTACCTTAACTATTTCCATACCTTTATATACACCCCTCTTTTGGTGTTTGTCTATAAAAACATAACTTTAGGTTTAAATAAAGAAAATTAAATTAAATAACTGTTCAATACAATTTTTTTTGTTAATTCATCATCTTTTAATAATTTTTCACTGTAATTAATGGAAGATTAAAGTTTAGAAAACGCAGTAAGAAAATTAAATGAAGATTTAAGCTATTATTAATCCTTAAACCTCTCTTATTTATATAACTGAATTGTGTTATAAATCATAGAATAAAGTAAAGGTAGTGTATTTTATTAATGAGAAATACTCAAGAAAATTTATTGAAAGAATATGAAAATCGCAAATGTCCAAGTTGTAATATTAATATTGAAATGAAGATAGTTCAAAAGCAAGTAATTGGAATATGTCAAAATAATGATTGTAAAAAGATTTGGATATTCTACAAAGATAAAAGCGGGAAAGAGAAATATATTGAAGCATTAGAGGTTTCCGGACTTATTGAATTTTATGTAGAATTACCATTTAATTTAGGTATTCCAACAGGGCTATATGCTTTTGATAAACCAAATCAAATAATGTTAAGAAGAGATATGTATCATTTTCAAAAAGGAAATGAATTAGAAAATTTCCAAACATTACAACCCATTTATGCACCTCAAGACAAAATATTTAATGAACATGGGTTAATAAAGGAAGAATTTGAAGAATTTAAATTTAAAAGAAAAATGAAATCTGTGCTTTTTAAAAGATATCCATTAACTTCATTAATAAACAAAAAACTAGCTATTGAACAACTTATTGAAAAAGGATTTTTTAACTCCTATATTTATAAGACTCAAAATCAATTTTTTCAAGATGTGAATGAATTTCTAACGTATTACTCATTGTATTTTCCATCAAACGATATAAATATAATGTATCAACATGAAATAAGACCTATCTCGATTTATGAATTCAGTAAATGCATTTTTAATAGTCATCTTATAATAAATCAGAAATATTACCCTTTTATTCCAATAATTCAAGATGTTACCAACTTGAAGAGTATTCCAGATATCACCTATCTCTCAAATAACGGTAAAATGGAGGAATTTGACAAAATATTACAAAATCGGAAGATTAATCCTGTCTATCCACATCAGGAATTATTTCTTTTAGCTCGTTCTCTTTATAGGACTAATAAAATCCATATGGGTGCTTCGGTTATTACCATTTCGATTACTGCAATAGAATCTTTAATCCACAAATTAGAAGATAATCATCCTGAATTTCAGAATTTAAAGAAATTAAAAAAGAAATGGGAAAGTGACCTGAACAATAAGAATCTAAATTTAAGCAAATACAAAAATAAAGGTGGCGGAAAATATTTTGGTTTTTTAGAATTTTATACAAATATCCAACCTTTATTGGCAAAAATAATAAAAGAAAATTACCTAAATAATTCTCTTTCTATAAAGATGATTCTAAATTATTTAAAAAATTTAAATATAGTACGATGGATTAGAAACGATATAACACATAGAGCTAAATTTGAGACGGAGATTGAATTCAGTTATGATAATGAAACAGGATTTAAAGAGATATATTTAATTACATATAAAAATAAGTTAATAGGTCAAAATAAGACTATAAAATTTTCAGACCTTTGGCAAAGTATTTTAAAAACCTATCAATATCTAGATAAAATTCTATTAGAAACAATTTATCCGCAAATTAATTGGGATCTGAAATCAATTTATAAAAATGAACTTGCAGCTAGAAGTACAAAAACAGGTAAAGGAATTATTCAAGTCTTAATGAATTTGGATTGGAGAGAAACCAATTCATATAATATTAAACTAAGTAAATTTGCTGTTCCTCCTGAACGATTTCCTATAGGAGTCGAAACTACTGATGGTAAATGTATCAATATGAATATTAATTATGAAAAGGGAAGGTATGAATTTGTTGGGAAGGGAGAAGTAAATGATGATGGATCTTTTTCATATAATTTGATGTCATTTCCTATAGATCTTTCCTATGAAGAAGTTCAAAAACACATTAAAAATAAAACTTTAAATTTTTATATCGACGGTAATGCGAATTATTATAATTATAGAAGTTGTGAGAAATGTGGTTATATAATTCCTATTCATCATCATTTATTATATTTTAATAATGAATGTCCTAATCCAGAATGTAAATATAATTTCAGTTTCAAAGATTATTGGTATGTGAAAGGTCGTCTTTTACTCGAACAACAAAAGTATCGAGAAGCATTAAAATGCTATAATAATGCAATCTCAATAGATCCCTCGTTCCAAGAAGCATTGAATGATATTGGTGTTTGTTTCGATAATTTAGACTTACTTAATGAAGCTTTAGAAATATTTGATAAAATCATTGAAATCAATCCGTTAAATAAATTAGCCTTCTACAATAAAGGAGCTGTCTTTATTAAATTAAAACAATTTGATAAGACAAATACAATTATCGATAAATTGTTAGAATTAGATGCAAACTATGCTAGGGCATATTTTCTTAGAGCTTGCTTGAAATCTGTCCAAAATGAAAAACTTGAAGCAATTAAAGAATTAAAATTAGCATTGAATCTTGATAAAAATCTATTAAGTGATGCTAAAAAAGATCCGGATTTAAATAATATAAGAGAATCAGAAGAATTCATTGAATTATTGAATAATTTCAAATAAGTAAAAAATGGGAGGGGCACCACGGGGGAGGGAGAAAGAAAACTAATACATAAAAGGGGGAAAACTATGAAATTCTGTTATAAATTTTCCAATTCTTCAGTAGCAAAACCTTCTTCATCTACCCATGCTGAAATAAACTTTTTGTTGTTTTTATTTTGAAAGATTAAAAAAATATTGTCTTTCCCTAAATCAATATTCCTGTCAATTAGTTCATAGTCATTCTTATTGGCAATTTCAATTAGCATCTTCTCTGTTAATTTTTTTAGTTCAATTTCCTCCTTATTTTTTTGTTTTTCCGCTTTTCTTAACCATTCCTTAAATTCTTTTTGCATTTCTTCTAACTTCTTCATAAGAATTGACACCACGGGGAGCAGAGAAAATTGGAAATGATATAAATAAAAAGAATAGAAATTATTCAGGAGGAGACCATGCAACAATATCATAAGACCAAGTAGTGAATTTAAAGGTATCTCCTTCCTTTATGGATTCTGTCTGACAATCTCTATGTGATATTAAAACAATTCCTTCTTTAGTCTCAACACCAATTAGATGTGTATTAGTCCAATCGAACTTAAATTTCCATTCTGGTTCAATACTATAATCTCCTAAACATTTTCCTGTAAAAACAGGATATCCCTTTTTAACAAATGCATCAAGTGCTCTAATTACTAGATGATTAATGATTAACAAACAATTTATCCATTGATTAAGATATGGCTTGAAGATAGAAACTTCTTCTCTTGTTTGGATATTTATTTCATTTCCACCTTCAGAAACACCTACTAATACACTGTCATATGGTTCATCTTCAAAGGGTCCTTCTCTAATTTGCTTTATTAATATTCTCATTTTATTATATATAATAATAATTTAATAGAAAATTAAATTTTGGTAACAAATGGGGATATCCTTCGTATCCCCTTTTATCTATACCATAAACATTTCTTATATGACCATCATTAACATCATAAGCTACAAACATATAGTCATCTCTACCATAGCCATCAACAATTTTGTATAATATCGTATTATGACCAGCACGAATTCCTATGTTATTAGATATTATATCCTTAACAAAGTCTAACCTTTCTTTATAAGTTTCAAATCCCCATTTCAAAAAGTCTTCTTCATGATGTTGGAATGCATGTTCTAATCCATCCCCATGGTCTGGGTTAAGATAATTATGATATCCTAATTTAAACCACAGATCTAATTTTTCTGTACCTTGTTTTATGATTCTCTCGTGCAAAAATT
Source organism: Promethearchaeota archaeon (assembly GCA_016839635.1). Next base: position 20,789 of record JAEOTV010000091.1, read on the forward strand.
CTTTATATTTTGTTTTAATGATGTCATTGGTTCGATATACTTTGTTGAAATAAGATTCAATACCAGCTCTTTCAATCAATTTATCATTATAATCTTTACCCCACAATAAATGACAAAATTCATCTAAATTATTCAGAGCATCATTATTGTTAGGATCAATTATTTTATATCCATTCTCCCATAATTCAGTTAGTGCTTGATCTGCTAAAACAAACTTTTCTTGTAAACTTATTAAAAATTCTCCCATTACATATGCTTGTGCTTCCTCAAAAGTCTTAACATCATAAAATTGTTCAAAATCACTTATTAAGATCGTTTCCGATCCAATTTCCTTGATCAATTCATCCTTACTAATCCCATTTTTTATAAGCTGTTCTAATATTAATTGACGATCACTTTTTATCGTTTCCGTTTGCTTAGGCATTGCCATAGCTGTGATATAAGGAATCCTTCCCAATTTTACTAGATCCATTAATCCTGATAATTCTGACCTTGTTAAATCTACTACTTTTCCGATAACTTTATCTCCAGGAACAGGTCTACTATCAATATATTCATTATTTACCCCTTTTGTTCTATAAGTTATCTCACCATTAGAATCAGTTGAATAACTTATAACTTCATGGATGATATTTACATCATCTTGATTAAATACAATTATATCTCCTATTTCATATACATCATTTTCATTTTTTATTTCAAAACCAACTTTAGCACCCGGTTTTAATTTACCTAGCATTGATTTTCCGATAACTTTTAGAATCCCAAGTTTCTTTACATTTTGTTCCGTTTTTTCAAAGGAATTTTCATTGAAAACAGACGCTGAATTTACCTTTCCATTCCAATTTCACAGAAAATTGGGACAAAATTTAAAAAGACTCGAACCTTGTGTCTCTTAAAACGGAGGAAAATACAAATGAGCGAAAAATCGAAACCAGATAAAAAATTGTATACCTATAAATATATCCAATTTACCGCCACATCTCGCGAAAAAAAGCAAATTAAACATTTTGCCAATAAAGAGAACTTTAAAACCACTTCCGAATTCGTGAGAAGAATTGTATTTGATTATATCAGGAGACAAGAAAATCCCGAACTATTCTATTCCGCTAATACCAATTCTATAAATCCGCTTCAAATGGAACGGATAGCCAAAAACATTCGTGAAATCATGAAAAACCAAGAGATCATACTACAAAGGGAAGATACATTAGAAGAAATGAAAGAAATGGTTATGAATCTCCATAAACTTGCGGAATCCAATGCATTATCAAAGGAAAGGGAACTCATAATTCAGTTGCTAGAAAATCACAACTCACTTTCCCTACGACAGATTCAAGAGGAGACTCAGTTAGCGGAAGATGTCATCTTTAAAATCATATCCGATATGAATCTATTCAAAATAACAGCTACGGGAAGGTTTGCCTTAAGATGACGGAAATAACCAACCCACAAATCATAGCTCGCTATTTAAAGCGGTTTTCTCATTCTAAATCATCTTTATCTATGCGGAGATATTGTCTCCAATATTTTTTCCGCTCAGATTATTTTGGATATAACGGACATGTGTTTAGCTTAACAAAGCGGGATGTTATTGACTATTTCGATTATTTAAACCACTTGGATAATATCTCCCTGCAAACTAAAAAGAACAAGTGGATGATCTTCCGCAGTTTTTTACAATTTATCATGGAATACTACGAGGATGTCCTAATTGTGATTCCAAAATATTCTACACAATGGAAACCGATACATAAGAAACCAGATTCTAATAAGGATGTGGTCATGACTAAGGAAGAAGTGAAAAAGATCTTGGATTATATGTATCATCGGAATTATAACTATTACCTACTTTTTAGATTATTAACAGAAACGGGTATGAGAATAGGTGAGCTTCTCAACTTAGATTGTGAAGATTTGAATGTGAAGAAACGATATATTGAAGCGGAAGGAAAGACGGGAAGAAATATTTATTACTTTTCCGAAGGCTTAGCTAGACATTTAGAAATATACTTGAAAGAACGGATGAGCAAAGAAACGGATTCTAACGCATTATTCTTGTCCATTCAGAGAAAACGATATGCTCTTAGAACCATTAATCATTATATTAGAAATTGTGTTATCCGTTTAAACCTTGAAAAACGGATTTCATGCCATACTTTTAGAAGAACATTGAACACGCTAAGGAAAAGGATGGGATGCTCTAAAGAAGATCGCAAGATCCTACTATGCCATAAAGTCAGTGATGTGAACTTCAGCTGTTACGTGAAGCTCAATTATTATGACTATATTCAATTATACGATACTTGGAATCCCTATAAGAATATATTGGATAGTTAAATCCAATTTTAGTTTTTATTAAACTCATTCTATATTATATTATTTGATTTAGTAAGAATCATATATTATTATATCTGCTAATTTTAGGATTCACTAAAGTATGATAATTGTGGTATAAGCATACCCCCCTTTGTCGTTTTTCCCCTCAAAAAGCATTCTTTTTCTAAAAACGGGTAACTAAGGTACTCTGTGAATTGATGCCACTTTTTTGATGATTTTTATCCAAAAAAATGTATATATAGTAATTAGAAGTTGGGCAACTCCTAACTTCTAACTTCTTGTATATACTTAGAAATAAAAAAAATTATAATGAAATTAATAAAGCTCTATATTCATCATCTAAGTTTAAGT
>JAEOTV010000286.1 GCA_016839635.1 Promethearchaeota archaeon
ATAAAAATTGATTAGCTATTTTCAAGAGAAAAAATCTACTTTATTTTCTTGATATTAAGATTTTTATTTATGTAAAATATTTATAGGATATTATTATTTAGATTTTCAGATTTTATTTAAAAATGTTATTCCATCCTAATTTAATACGACGTAATAAGTAAAATGCATGAAGTAAAGTTAGAATTAAATAAATTCCTAAAAGACAACCAAAAATATATTTTCATTGCTGGGGCTGGCTGTTCTATTAATTCGCCTTCCAATCTTCCAAGTGGTAATGAAATAATGGAAGAGGTAATTAAATTTACGTGTGCAAAATCAGAAATTGAAAATATTTCTAAATTGGAAGGGTTAAGGTTTGAAACATTATTAGAAATTATTAGGAATCAATTGGATAATGATTTGAAAATAATAGAATATTTTGAACAATGCAATGAACCTAATAGTATCCATTTTTTTTTAGCAGAAATGATAAACAAGGGACATACTGTCATTACCACAAATCTTGATTTTTTAATTGAGCATGCTCTAATTAAATCTAATAATGTTAAGGATCATATCTTTTCGGTAATAACTGAAAAAGATTATAGAGAATTCAAAAATATTTTGGAACATTTAGAAACAGGAAAAAAATTTTTATATAAAATTCATGGGTCGATGAAAGACATATTAACTGATAGGAGTACGAAAGAATACTTTCTTTCATTAATCAAAAAGATTGGCTCTTTTAAAACCGAATTTGATTTATTTTTTGTTGAACCATACAAAGGTGTTTTGCTTAATAAACTGTTAAATAATGCCACTTTGATTCTAATAGGTTATTCTGGACAAAATGATTTTGATATAATTCCCATCTTAAAGAAATATCATAAATTAAAAAGAATCCTATGGGTTAATCATATTACAGACAATCAAGGGAATAGTAATATTTTTGAGGTTGAAAAAAATAGTAAAAAATCTCCCAAAAATATGGACGACTTAGATAATATTCTCTTACAGATCAAGAACCAGAATCCCAATGTTGAATTGTTTAGAATAAATACAGATTCAATAAAATTCATAAAAAACATTGCAGATTTTGAATATACTCCAAATACTAATGGTTTTGAAATAGATTTTAGAGATTGGATACGTCAAAATATTGAAACTCCTAATATGATGATGAAATATTTGATTCCGCACGTACTATACTTTAATTTTGATAGATTTGATGATTCTTTTAGATGTGGTATAAGAGCATTAGAATATTTTAATGAGAATGATAATCAAAACCATAAGCTCTTAATTTTAAATAATATTGCATGGTTTTACTTTAGAATGGGAAATTATTCTGAAGCAATTTTAAATTTTGAAGAAACACTTAAAATATCCCATGATTTAGGTTATAAAGATCAAGAAGTTATATATCTAAGTAATTTAGGAGAAATTAATGAAAGAATAAAGAATTTTCCTAAGGCACTGCAAAGATACAAGGAAGCAATGAAAATAGTAGAAGAAACTGGTAATCTCACAGAAGAACTTAGAATTATTAATAGCATTATTGAAATATATGAAGAATTGCGAATTTATTCCGAAGCCTTATCATTCTCTGATAAGGCAATTAAAATTTCTGAAAAACTGGGTGATTTAAAAAAAAAGGCAATTATATCAAACAATATCGCATCAATTCATTATAAACTTGAAAATTTTAATTTATCTTTAGAGTATTTCCAACAATCAGAAAAAATTTTCAGACGATTAAATGACATTAGACACTTAGCGAAATGTTTGAATAATATTGGAACAATCTATCAAAAATTTGGAGATTTTTCAATTGCGTTAGAAAAATTCGAAGAAGCTTTGGAATATGATGAAAAATTGAAAAATAAAGAAGGAAAAGCTTGGCACTTATCTAAAGTAGGAGAAGTGCATTTTAATGAAAAACGATATACTGAATCCTTGAAAGATTTTATAGATGCTATTAAAATATCCCAAGAATTAAAAGATTTTAGAAGTGAAATGAAATTTCACAATTTACTCGGCAAATCATATTATTATTTAAGAGATTATACAAATGCTATGGATTCATTTAATAGTGGGAAAAAAATTGCAGAAATGTTAAATGATTTACCCACAAAGGCAGATTTTCTTAACAATATTGCGGGATGCTATTTTCTACAGTTAAATTATGAAAAGTCTTTAAAATCTGCCGAAGAGTCACTTTTAATTCTTAAATTAACTGGAATGGGAAAA
>JAEOTV010000047.1 GCA_016839635.1 Promethearchaeota archaeon
AACCCGTTCTTAAACGCGAAGGAATCCACTTGTCCTCTTTGCCCTAGGGCACTCATTCCTGTGCTTATTTCTGTGCAACAGGCTTGGGAACGCGGTATAGAACTTTATAGCAAAAACATTGACGATTTAGATGAACTTAATGACTTGATCTTTGCTGGAATCGCTGGATGTTTGGATCCAGGGTTGGAAGGTGGAGGTATAGGCCACGTAAACTTCAAGCTTTATTCTGAAAAGGTGTGATCTGAGGAAGATTTCTTAAGTAACTCAAAACTGCAAAAACAAGTAAATATAAATCCCTTTTTTTTTCCTCTGGAAAATAGTTTCAGATTTCATAGTGAGGAGTAAATTTTTTCAATGGAATTTTCATTAAACTCAGACGCTGAATTTACCTTTCCATCCTCATTTTCATTTAATCTTTTGATTATAAATCAAACGATTTTTTTGATCGAAATTTTTATTGTTTAAAATTAATTAGTTTATTCTATGATGCCTAATCGATTAAGGTCATTTCGAGTAACACCTGAAAATGAAGATATTTTCTATGATTATATAAAAAATAACTTTGCTGAATACTTTTTTTTTCATGTTGACTATGCTCAATATCCGAAAATTACTGAAATTTATATGGCGTTAGATAATAAAGAAAAAATACAAGGAATGGTTTTAATCTGGAAAAATCGCAGAATTCAATTGAGAGGAACAGCTGTAAGTCTTGAATTTTTACTAAATGGAAAAAGTTATAACCCGATATCTATAACAGGATTTGAAAACCATAAAAAATTGATCTCAAAATTCTTTCCAGATTATAAAAAAGAAATTTCATTGTATCGTATGGGTTTAAAAAAAGGAGATCAAAAGGATTTTGAAAAATACAAATTCCAAAAACTAAATGTATCTTATAGAGAAGAGATAGCTTCATTAATGAGAATTGCTGATCCTATATTCTGGGGTTTACGTAATCCAGAGGATATCTTGATTGATGAAAATAATATATGGTATGGTATATTGAAGAAGAAAGATTTGATTTGCATTGTTGGGTTATGGAAATATGAAAATATTGGATATATAGCAGTTGTTGGGACTCATCCAGATTACTGGAACCAAGGTTATGCTAGTTCGCTAATCTCATCGACCTTGAAAGAATTGTTACAAGATAATGAACAATCTTTTATTACAGTAAGGAAGGCTAATGCTCCTGCTATCCATACATATAAGAAGTTAGGATTTTCAATATGTAATGTTCATTATTCTTATGAGAGATTGTAATCTTTTTCAAAAATTTTAACTAAAATTTCATTGAAATCAGACGCTGAATCTACATTTCCAACCCAATTTCAAAGGAAATTGGGACAAAACTTATAAGTGCTCGAGATTCTGGAACTTCTAGAAATTAAAGATCTTAAAAAGAGTAATGTAGAGTTGATTAACTTGAATATCGGTCATTGTTTCAAACCTAAACCTCAACTTGCTCAAGGAAATCACTTAACACTTGGATGTACCCAGTCAGAGAGATTAATTAGGACAACCTGTTCCTATTATATAATAAAATTAATCCTAAAGAGTGTACACTCCAAATTACGCTCTTAATTATGCTTTATGAAAAAGATTTAAATAAATTATTAGTGATTTTGTAAAATAATCATTATATAATCTATTAAAAGTGAAAAATTTTGGGTAATGGAAAAGGTTTAACCTATTTAGGATTGATTTTGGGATTAATAGGTGCTGGTCTGGGGGGATATGTATTTTTTGATTATACTTTAGCTCCACTATTAGGATTTGGAGACTCTCCTGCAGAAGTTCCTGAAATAAACTCATATTACGCAGAAACATACCAATCAACCCCCACCACACCTGATATATATGAACTTATTGATGGAATGTTAATTTCATTTAATACAACCAAAACAGTTACCTTACACATACTATTTACTTGCTATATACGGATCGTAACAGCTCTTGGAACAGATGCGTACCTACGAATCCTTCTTAATAATACGGTGTTAACAATTAGTAATTATTACGTAGAGGAGTTTGGTGTTGCTACCTATGAACGATTTACTGTTAACATGCAAAATTATATCCCCGCTCTACCTCCAGGAAGTTATAATGTAACAGTATTAGGGATGGTTGATCATGTCACAACAAATTTTTACCAGAATTCACTCTATGTACAAACACACACTTAAATAATTATTTCAAAATTCTCATTTTTTTTTTTTACTTCTATAGACTTAATTTTTTCATTAAATTTTCATTAAACTCAGGCGCTGAATTTACCTTTCCATCCAATTCCTAAAGAGAAAAAAATTAAAAATCTAATAAGGTTGCAATAGTGGCTTTTGCAAGTTTTTCCAAACTTCTAAAATCCATGAATTGAGACCTATCAGCAGGTG
>JAEOTV010000287.1 GCA_016839635.1 Promethearchaeota archaeon
CCAAAGGTTCAGGCTTAGAGCGTGAGGGTAAGTGGATGTGTTTGGAGAGATTTGAGAAGGAAGGAGTATGTTCTAGAGCAGAATTTCTATTCTTTTTTTGGGGTTGAGGGATAACTATAAAAGTAAAGCTGTAATATTATAACTCTATCAGTAATCTGAGGTGAGATCCACATGGAGGAAGAGGGAGTCCACATATTTATAGATGGAAAGGAGATTGCGTTAATAGCAAAAAATTCTGCGCTTGTTTCGTTATATTGTAAATGGGTAGACGATCCTATTTGTCGGAAATATGCACCGTTTATAATCCCGAGGACTGTTGATGAGGCTAAAAAATATTTGGAACCACAGATGGGAGTTAAAAAATTAATTGAATTTGATATATATCATAAAGTCGAAAAAATAGTTATAGGCTTTATTGGGGTAAAAGACATTAATTGGTTCCATCGATTTGCTGAGATTTTCTATTTAATTGGCGAGCGAGACTACTGGCGTCGTGGTTTAGCTACTAAAGCCGTGATTTTAATGCTTAATTATGCTTTTAAAGAATTGAATTTACATAAAATTTATGGTCAAGTACTTGTCCCAAATATAGCATCAATTAGGATTTTTGAAAAGCTTGGTTTTGCATTAGAGGGTACTTTTAAGGAGGAGGGCTATATTGATGGTAAATATCATGATATAAAGCGTTATGGGCTTTTAAAAGTTGAGTGGTTGAAGGTTTAGGCTTAGAGCGTGAGGGTACACGTCGTGTTTGGAGAAATTGAATGAGATGAGACAAAAAGATGGAGTATGTTCTAGAGCAAGGTTTTATTTTTATTTCTATTTTTTAGCAGTGTTCTACAACTAATTTTATATTTTTCAAAAGCTTAAGAAGATTTATGCCCAAATGGTTTTATTGTGAAAAGCTCAAAGAATTATGATAGCTCGCCAGGCAAATATAGAAGAAAAAAAGAACTTAGTTCGAAAAATTTTAGATATAGATTAATATAATCTTTATACCTATCTTTTTTTAGTATACAACTTTGATATTTATAATTAAAAGAGATGTATATATATGGGTAAAGCACTACAAAAGCAAGCAAAATCGATGGGGATGATGAATCTTCCCAAATACACTTTTTATTGTCAACCCGCAGGAATTAAGAGGAAGTTTTCAACAACCACACCTAGATTTATCTATGTTATAAATGATTGGGTGGCAAGTTTTGATCAATCATGTCAAAGAGATGATACTGGAAGTGCAAGAACTGTATGGTCTTTTATTCTTGCTCCTCAATCTGGCTTATATATTGAAATCACTTCTAAAATTGCGGGATTTTCTGCTATGTCAGCGGATAATTATGTGAGCCAAGTAGACGTATACACAGAAAATACAGATATAGTGAAGGGTGTTGTTAAGATTCTTAATGACCAATGGCCTGATGGAATGTTAAATCATATAGACCTCCAAAAAATTGAAAAGAAGTTCAATGTTAAGGGAAATGACGTTGTGAACGCTATTAACCAATTCCTCCAGTAACTAAAAATCACATCGATATAATTTCAAAATTTAATCTTTTTCTTTTTCTTCTAAAAGAATAAAAACATGTATTTGTAGCAACACACTCCAAAGTTTAAATAATTATGACTGAACAAATTAGATGTAAGAACTGTGGAAAGCAGCTTAATACGGATGAGCGTGAGAACTTGTTATCTTTTTGCTCCGATGGTTTTGAGGACTACAAATCATTTAAAATGAGGCAAGGTAGTGCCATGCGCATTTTTGGGATAATTATTCTAATTGGGGGTTCCTAGCATTTTGTTATATTTAATGTTCTAGAGTATTATTTTTATTTTTATATTTCTTTTTCCTATATAATAGTATCGTTTAAAATCCAGCATTGTATGAGATGAGAGGTATTTAAAAAATGGAAGGAATTAGAAAAGAAGGACTACAATTATCATACAAGATTTGTATTTTCGGGGATAAGGGTGTTGGAAAGACAACATTGGTAAATCATTATCTCACAAATAAATTTATTGAAAATATGCAAGCGACACTAGGGGCATCAGTGCATATTAAAGATATAGAATTAGAGAATGGAAGCATAACAGTTCAAGTATGGGATTTTGGTGGTCACAAGAGGTTTAAATTCCTGATATCATCTTACGCACGAGGTTCAGCTGGAGCAATTTTTATGTTTGATCTTACTAATTATGAAAGTTTAATTGCGTTAAAGGAATGGCTTCCAGAATTTGGGAAGACCGTTAGATATGTACCTCTCATAATGGTTGGTGGTAAACTAGATCTTGAACAACAAAGGGTTTGTAAAAAAGATGAAGTGTTAGACATAATGAAATCATATGATTTCCATAAATATATTGAATGTTCCTCAAAAACAGGAGAGAATGTAGAATTAGTATTTAGAGTGTTATTATCTAAAATTCTTGAAGAAAAAGGTTATAAATACCTCAAATTTAAGTGAATAAATGGTAAAATCCTTTAGATAAGACTATAGGATATAACTGTATAAATATTGGGCTACAAATTTTTTATAATAGCCTTTGCTTTAGATTTTAATATGGATAATGCAACTATGTTTGAACTTAATAATTTTTACAGATTAACAAATAAAGATATTAAAGAAGCAACTGAAGTCTATGCTAGAGCTTACTCTAAAATTACACTCTATAAAAAAGCTTTAGAGAATGTAGAAGAAGAAGATAATAAATCCCTAGTATTGAAAAGATTTTTTGAAATACCAATTCGTTTTGGAATAAAATATGGATTTCCTTATGCTCCTTCAGAACAAATAGAAGGAATTTCAATTTGGATACCTTATGAAAAAGCTGATATGACTATGTGGAGAGTGATTCGATCTGGGGGATTTAAAAGCAGCTTCAAACTGGTTAAAATTGGTAGAGAGTTTTTAGCTTCAGTGAAAGGATTTAGTCAATTAGATAAGGAAAGACATAAAAATATGGTTGGGAAACGATATTTACATCTAATGAGTTTAGCAGTTGATCCGGAATATCAAAGAAAAGGTATTGCTAGTAATTTATTAAAAGTAATGTTTGAAAAAACGGATAGCTGTGGATACAGTACATATGTGAGTGCTGATATTGATAATGTAAATTTCTACAAGAAACATGGATTTGAAGTCATCAAGGAAATTAACGTTAAAATTAATAATTATAATTTAACTAATTGGGAAATGGTTCGAAATCCTAATAAAACCACGTAAACTTCTTTTTAACATAGAGTAAGTTTTGCGACAATATTATTTTTCTTTTCTAGTAAAATTGTTAGAATAAGTCGAAGAAAAAATTATTAAAAAAATAAAAGTTGTCTTTTTTTCTAACGTGGCATTAGAGAATTAGTTATAATCTACTACCAATACGCTCCTTTTCTTCAATCGCCCATGCACATCCCAAATTAACTGCTTCATTAAGGATAGCCATTTTTTCTTCATTTAAGTTACTTGTTTCACGTTGGGTAATTCTGTCATCACCTTCTCGCTCTCGTTCATCTTCGTCGGAGGGCCAGTCAAGTCCATAATTTTCTAATAAATCCTTAATTTTATCAGGAATATATCGATCATCTGGTTTCGGAATGTCTACTACTACGGTTACTAATTCCCAAGGTATTTCATCATATTTTTTTTTAAGAGCAATGCAAATTAGTCTTAATGCCCTAGAGTCCACTTTAACATTGACAACATGTCTAATGCTAGGAGGCATTTGAACTTGCATCTTTTTTAATTCTGGTATTTCCTTCACCTATTTTTAGTTATTGAATTTTCAATTATATTGTTATTATTAGATTTCAAGTTGATCTACTCTAGGATAGAATACACATATAGTTTTATAGATCAAATTCTAATTGGAATCTTGGACTTTTGTGGAAAAATACTGAATATCTACAAAATCTTATGTTTTTAAAAATCAAGAAATCCTTGGTAAGACCATGTTTAAAAACTACATCAGATTACATTATATCAGTGATTAAAGTATGGAACCGATAATCTCAAGGTGTGGGAACTTATGTTCAGAATGTCCTTGGTCTATTTTTATACGAAAAAAAATCAGAAAAGAAGATTGGGATGAATACTCAAGCGAAGTTAAGAAGTATGTTGGATTCAAACCAGTTAAATACGAATGGGAAGGATGTACAGGGTGTTTAACGCCAAATGAAGAATTGCCAAAACACCCTTTTTTTAACTTCTTACTGAAATGTCGTACGAGAAAATGTGGAACTCATAATGAAGTTAATAATTGTGCATATTGTGGGAACTTCCCATGTACAAATACTGTAGCTAGTACTAATTTTACAAAAGAAAAAGTCTCTGAAAAATTAGGAATCACGATAGATGAACAAACTTATAATCGGTATATCAAAATGTTTGACTCTATGACAAACCTTAAGAAAATCCATAAAGATATACCCAAGAATCAAATTAAAAATCCTAAACCTATTTCTAAGAAAATTAATATTACTAAATTAAAGGGAGAATTCAAGAATAAAGATTTTAGTAAAGTATATGAGAAATTGCTTGAAATTGCGAATTCTAATTTAGGAATTAAAGCTATTGATACTGTTTCCGGTTTCGAAAATTATGTACTAAGAAATAATGTTATATGGAAGTTTATATGGATTTTCGGATTGTTCGGAAAGGTTGAGGGAAATGAATTAAATATCGATAGCCTTACTCTATATGAGAATCGAAAACCAATAACTCTTCCAAATAATGAGGATCAATGGGAAATATATTTTGATATTTTAAAACAGTTTGGAATAACTACTGAGCTCGAGATAAAAACTGATAAATTATACACTCCCGGGGGTTATATGCGAGCTAAAATTCCTAAAACTAATAATCCCGCTTATAACATTAAAATGAAACTTGATCCTAATCTTCAAAAATACGAGTTTTTTAAGATACTGAATGAAATCTTATCCGAACTTCAAACTAAGACAGGAAAACGAGCATTTGCAAACTTTAAAAAATTAGATTTCAATCCACTTCTCAGCTAAGCTTTTCTTTTAGTCAACTGGAAAGATATAATTGAAAAAAACTATAGCATCTTCAAAAATATTGGACTACTAATTTTTTATTATATAAAATTTTTTTAAATTTTAAGATGAATGTGAATAATGATTTAGACAATTTATATAAATTAAGACCTGATGATCTTATAAAGGCATGTAAAGTGGCAGGTGAAGCTTTTAAAGATGATCCCATAATGGTATTTACATATCCTGATTCGAATGAAAGAGAACAAAAATCACAATATGGATTTTATATGATCTATAATTATGGAATAAAATATGGACTAACTTATGCCACATCCAAGAATTTAGAAGGAATCACAATCTGGCTGCCTCCTAATAAGGTTTATCCATCTACTTGGGCAATGATGAGACATGGTGTTTTTTATACAATGCGTAAAGTAGGTTTAAAAATGAAAGCAATGAAGAGAACTATGACAGTTTTTAAATATGAGGATGAGAAACATAAAGAGCTTACCCCCTTTGACCATTGGTATTTTCAAAATATTGCCGTTAAACCAGAAGAACAAGGAAAAGGATATGGGGGATTACTGATAAAGACTATGCTAAAAACAATAGAAAGCGATGAGTTACCGGTTTATGTGGAGACTAACACTGAAAAATCTGTGTCTATTTACCAGAAACATGGATTTGAAATAATTGAACATGGCATAATCCCTGAAACCGATGTACCTCTTTGGTGTATGTTAAGAAAGATCAAATAAATTTCTTTAAATTTAGTAGAGCTTTATAACTAAATTTAATGTTTTTAACCAAACAGTTTAAATATTCGAGTATGATCTAAACTAGTTAGCTTAAATTCTATATTAAAAGGTTTAAGTAATGCTAGAAAATCCAAGAAGAAATTTATTAAATCTGTTGATTTTATCGTGTCTTCTTTTAGTTAGTTTATATTCTTTAGAAGTTAATGCTTATCTTCCAAAAACTAGTAATGCATCTCCGATGGAAAACATAGTAATTGATGGAAATATCAATGAGGCTGAATGGTCAGATGCTGACTGGAAGGAGGAATTTTACTTAAATATTGATGAGGTATTTAACCCACCAGACTCTGATGGATATAATTATATATATCTGGGAGAAGATTTAAATAATCTCTATATCGGGCTTGACCTATGTAGTGATCAAACTGGTGATGTTACTGATGAATGGTTAGGAGTTTGGCTAAATATAAATAATAGAAGCTTTGATACTATTACTACTTGGGAGAATTATTTTAATGATGGAGTCGAGTCTCTCATACATGATGTCGAAAATGATGACATTCTACCCTTTTTCACTGATTCTATTACTAGTTGGACTGGAAAAAAGTTTAACAGCGATAGTGAATATACTCCTGTTTTAGGGAGTATTGAAGGCAATTATACTCATCTAGATAGTGGAATAGGGCCTTCTTTTAATATCACATCAGTACAAAACCTTGGTGACCATCAAATATGGATTGATTTTTCGATTGATATTTCAGATTGGTTCCCAAATTTTGGCACTTTATTAGCAAGTGCAGTTCAAGGGATAGATTTCATACTTAGAAGCAGAGTTAACACCACTATAACAGATCAAAAACTAATTTTGTGGTATAATAATGGAACCTGGAATAAAGATGACCCAAATCAGGTATTTGAAATTAATGATGATACGAGCTGGCTAATAGAGTCATTTTGGTACAATGGAGGAAATCTCACAGTTGATCATAAACTTCAATTCAGTTTATATGGAAATCATAGTGCACCGTTTAAGACTCAATTTGATTATTTTCTCTTTGATGCATATTATAATGCAACAAATAATATGGGAGGAGCAATGACTTACCCATTTGCATCAATTACTAATTATCAGATTGAATGGGATTTTGCACCTAGTTTTAATAATGTTTCAAATCATCGAATGTTTGAAATACAGCTTCCAAAAAGTGAGCTTGAGCATTATAATCCAAATGAGGATTTAGGAATAATAGTTGGCGGATATGGTACTATGGCTTTTCCGTTTGAGCTATTTTGGGTTTATTCTACCCATATTATGAATATTAGACCACATATTAGTGATCATTACTACTACTATAATATGTTTGGTTGCTCACTTCCAGCGGGTATCATCCCAGGTTATGATTTATTCCTCCTAGTTGGATTAATAGGCATAGGATCGTTAATTTTAACAAGAAAAACCATAAAAAATTAACTTTTAAAATTTTTTTTCTTTTCTTCTTACTTTATTAGTCCTCTATGCATGAAAGGTAAAATCAGAGTCTGATTTCGATGAGGATTCTAGGATTTATATCCATTCAACGAGTGATGAACATCCGAGTCCTTCTTTGTCTTCAATTCTGCCTTGAACCATAAAAGTATCACCTCCATAACCACATTCATGACACTTATTTTTTGATACTAATTCTACTAGATCATCGACTAAAACAGCATGATTTACGGAGGCAGCTACTCCAAACGGGGTAAGAACTTCTAAAAAACCTCTATCACCCACATTTCTTAGAGGATCTAAGGTATTCATATCTCTAATTATAATTCTAGCTTGAGGTGGACAGTGAAAAATAAAATCCTGATACTTATTTGACCAATGACTGCCAAACACTATTGGTGTTTCTGTAAAACCGTACATATCGGTAATATTTTCGACTTTAGTTCCAAAAAATTCGAGACAATCCGAAACAAATTGTGTTTTTTCTATAGGAGGATATTTAAGTTGAGATTTATGTCCACTCCATCCACCACCACCTGTAGTTAAATAACAATTGGGTAAATCAAATTTTATATTTGCTTCTTTCAAATGCTTATTCATGAACGTGTTTAATAATTGGAGACTTCCCCCAATAGAAATATTTTTTTGTTTATCAGCGGGTTTACGTGAATTCTTGTTGATTGTCTTTATTACATGTTTAGCATTAATTCCAAAAGCACCCACTAAACTGCGTCTCTTAATTATCTCCTTAAATGCTTTTAAGATAAAAAATTTGATCAAATACTTTGGTTTTGTTATTTTAGTAGTAATATCGTTTAAAGTACTAGTATACAATTTCAACGGCCTCAAATCAGAGTATCTCAGCGCAATCCGATCTAAAAACTTAACGGGTGGAGCAAAATTCATCGAAATAGTCCCGTATTGATTGTGCTCCTCCATCGGTATTGGGATAAACTCATAAATACATTTGATGGTCATGCTAGCTAAAAACTCTAAATCATCTAAAGATCTCCCTACTAAAGAGGGATCTCCAGTTGTACAAGAAGACACATTCCAAGTCTTGAACTCAGGGGATTCTAAGGGAATTTTCAAGAATTTTTTAAACATCCCCGCTGATTCCTTGAAAGTAGCTGCAGTTATAAACGGTATTAGCTCTAAATCATCCATTTGATTCACATCATCCATATTAAATTTTTCTTTAACAGCAAGTTCTTTATAAAAAGAATTAGATTCAATGGACTCCATCGTGATACCTTTCATAAGGCTTATAAATTCTTTATCTTCATAATCCGAATTAACAATAGTCCTTATTTTCTCGTTCTGTACAACTTCATTTGATATTGTTATTAGAATACACCGTTTTAATATAATAATTTTTAAGATCTATTATAATAAAAAGATTTGGAACTATTTAAAAATATAAATTATATTGAAGATTTTTATTGCTTGAAAGGTAAATTCAGAGTTAGATTTCAATGAAATTTTTGTTAAATACTAATTTTACTTAAAAATTTGGATACGCGATAATATTTCATGGTCTGTACTCTTAAATTCTCAGAAGGGAGAAATAAGGAAAAAAAAAAGAAATATGGAAAAAATAGTCAAAATTCCACTTTACTGAAAATAAAGTGTCATTTTTTTTTTATGATGAGCCTGAACTTTGTGAAGACATTAAATCAATCAAGGGTTCGGCTGTTATCACAGAATCGCATTTTGAACAAGAGTGCAAAATTAGAGGTATGGCTCCAATTAGATCTAAATATCGGTCAACAAATTTTAGACTATATTTTGCCATTCTTTTTATCATCTTTCCCCCAAATGGTATAACCTCAGCTTGAATATCTATGAAACTCTCATAAGTTTTTAATAGATCACTTTTAAACTTGTCATTGATAGGTGTTGGCTTTATTTCAAGTTTTAATTCGAGCTCTTCTTTACAATATGGGCATTTTGGCATTTAAAATCACATTTCTATTATTTTAATTATTGAATTTCTGCATTATAGTTAAACATTCTATTTAAAAGGTAGAGCTATTTAATTAATAAGGTAAATTTCAATGAAAATTTCTTTGAAAAACTATCCAAAAACGGTAAATATCATTAGAACAATAATTTTGTAAATATTTATAAAAAACTAAAAAAAAAAAATTAAATATTATCTAATCTCTGAACCACATAAAGCACAAAAGTTTCCTAGTTCAGATAATTTGGCTCCACAATTTGGGCAAAAATTGATTTTTCTTTCAGGTTTTTCTATTATTTGAGGCATCTGTAAGTCTGCTTGCATTTCTGAAGATTCTGGAGCATCAATAGCCGAGAGTTTGTTTAATGTTGCTAGATTAAAATATCCTTTGACTTGATAAATAAATCCGATGATTGCCGGAACGATTAAAAACCATAAAGAACTTAAGAGTGTACCTGTTTTTAGATGATCGCACCCTTTAATTGCTTCTTCAGATATATTAGTTGGAAACATCTTAAAATTATTTTCAAAAAATATTTTCAGATTTTTCCATGCTTTCATTTCAGCTGCCACGCCTACATATATGAGCACTATACCCGATATCATAAGAACTGTAGGTATAGAAAGTGATATATAGATTGGGAACGGGGTTGGGATAAAGAAAAATAAAGCAAGGTTAACACCTCCGATAATCAAGACGACCATACCACATATTCGTGATATGACACCTTTGATATATTTTGAGCGAAATTCATGTAACGACGAGTTATTTAAGGTATAGTTTGCCCTTTTAAGACTTCCCATTGCAACAAAAACAAAAATCATTGCTATAAAACCAGCTATTCCTGTAGTTATGCTTACAATCGTTAAAATTGCAGCAACTTGAAGATATTTCCCAAAATCATGGAATTCTTTTTTAACACCTATATTTGACATTTTCATTTTCGAATTTTATTTGTTAGGTTTTAATACATTCATCTTAAAGATTATTGATTAAAGAACGGGAGTCCATTAATTACAATTTTTATATTAAGATGGAAAATAACACCAGAACATAAAAAAGAAGTGAGAGAGATGGTTAAGAAATTAATAAAGGAAATAAAATGGAAAGAAAAGCTATAGGTAGTTTTTTCACTCTTTTTTACCTGAACTGAACCTAACAACGCCATGCAAGAAAAGCTGAGCATGAGACATAAGTAAAATATTCAATACGTAGGTTATATCGATTAATAGATAAATATCTATATGTAAAGCCCCATATCTAGCGTTTCCTATTAGAAGATCGGAAAAAACAAATAAGCTTGATGCGATAACAATAAAATACCTAAAAAGTTTTGATCTTTGATTATATCCCACCCCAAACCAAGATATACATGCCATTGAGCCAATAGCAATGACATAGGGGACTACTATTAACGATTCTGTGCCATTCCAAACAAATATAAAAAATACCAGTGGGATGAATACAATCCAAAAAATTATAGATATTAAGAAGATTTTACGAAGTTTTAGATGACCAATTTGAACTGATGGGCTAATGAATATTATTCCAGAAAAACCTATTATTAAGGAAATTTGCATTAGAAGATATATTATCATTCCAATAATAAAGTCATAAGCAATAACAATAGTGGCAACAAGTCCAACGATCATTGCGATAACAATCCAGTTTAAAAAGCGGTGTGGATTAAGTTGACGATTTTGTACAGGATTAGTCTTCTGAATGATCTCTTCAAAATTTTCTGTATCTATCGAATAAAACCTTATAATAAAAGTAGAAATTGTTATTAAAATACTGGCAAGCCAAGCGATAATCAAAATTTTCGATCCTTGAATTTGATTTATTATTTCTGAAATTAAAATCATTATAAAACCCGATATTCCTAAGATAATGGGCAAAATTATTCTCTTTGATTGTTTATAGCTCATTCAACTATCTCCACAATCGTAATATTATATAAATATATTCATAAATTTATTCAAAAATTTAAAAATTTTATTAGCAAGAGGGGATAAGTTGTGGGTTTGGAGAGGTTTGAGAGATAAAGTGAGGGTGAGTATGCTCTAGAATAAGTTTTAAAATTAAAGATAAATAAAAAAAATATTTAATTTATTTAAAGAAAAAAGCAAAGTTAGTTTTGTCATGATTTTTACATTCGATGCTTATAACTAATTGTCATTGTTTGCACTTATTTAGACAATCTCTGTATTTTGCAGTTATTTTGGCTATCTCAGCAGCTAACCAAACAATAACAAGCCATACAAGAATTAAATTACCAGTTAACATAGCTATCAATATTAATATCGCTGCAAGAAGAATTGCTGCGGCTACAGCAGTAGCATATTCTGCAGCACAACGGATTTGACATTTCATTCTAACCACCAACGAAAATATATGTGTTTATTACTCTCTCATCCTCACACTAGGATTGTGCGTCTGTAATATGGACTCATGGAGATCTATTAATAATATTACAGAATGAATTTTGTAAGATTTCGCATTATACTACTTTAGTGTAGATTTCATTTATAGTTTTATACGGTAAATTCCAATTAGACTCTTGGATTTTAATAGAGAAGTAAGGATTCGAAATAAATTAGAATTAAATCATTTGAGACAAGTAGCCCCGTATAAGATGGGTTTAGTGAGGTGGGGTGTATGTGGCGAACTTTCGGGCGACCTATTTAGCTTACTATTCTCAAACATAAATATATTTTTAAGTTCGATAATCTTAAATGTAAGATAACGTTTCGTTACCAATGAAATCTCTATTGGTTTTGTTTTCATATCATCACAAGAATACTGAGAAAATTGCTCAAGTCATCGCAAAAGTTCTTGATGCCCAGATAAAAACGCCACAGCAAATTAAGGTTGAAGAGCTTCAAGAGTATAATTTAATAGGCTTTGGCTCAGGGATATATGGTGGAAAACACCATAAACTTCTGCTTGATCTTGCCGATACACTACCACAAATCACCAACAGGAAAGCATTCATTTTCTCAACCAGTGCAATGACAGGAAAAGCCAAAGTCGCCAAAGATCACTTGCTGCTCAGGGAAAAACTACAATCGAAAGGTTACATGATTGTTGATGAATTTAGTTGTAAAGGTTTTAATACAAATAGTTTCATGAAATATTTTGGGGGAATGAATAAGGGTAGACCGAATGCTGAAGACCTCAAAAATGCGGAAGAGTTTGCTCAGAACCTGAAACAGAACCTGCAAAAGGAGTGAAACTTGAACACATGAATTTCTTTGAAATTAATATGGAAAGATAAATTCAGAGTCTGATTTTCATGAAAATCATTTTGACAAGATGAAATGAAAGTAAAATGATTGGGATTTTCTTCACTTAATAATAATAAATCTCTCAAGGACAAGATGAACATATCTATCTCTTAGTCGCAATAGAAAAAAAAATAAAACCCACCACCATCAATATTATCACTATCGTAGCAAAAGGAATACTCGTGAAAAAGGGACCGCCTGTAAGCAGCATTAAACCCGATATCAGTATTATTAACCCAATTAGCCCTACCAAAATCCTCCCTAATTAAGACAAACGTCTCACTCAGATTTCAACCTCTTTTAATTTATAATTTCTACCCCAATGCTTGGGCAATATATACGAAATTCTACCTTACTTAATTTCATATAAATAGATGTTCTCATTACTAATATAAAACTATGTACTTTTTCTACCGGTAAATAAGCAAAAACTTCAGTTAAACACCTTTTCTCACCGCTATAAAGGTGAAAAAGCTTTAAATATCCTGAAGGCAATATAAATTTAGAGCGTGAGGGTACACAACGTGTTTAGAGCATTAGATTGAGATGAGACGAGAAGATGGGGTATGTTCTTGAGCAGATGTTTATACATTTTTCTTTTTTTTAATTCTAAATAAATTTCACAAGTAGTCTTCGATCCTATCATTTAACTAGGACTATTGTCAAGAATTAAGGTATGTTCCGCTAGTTTAATTTCTCCACTAGAACGTTTTTTCATCCATTCTTTTTCAACGGCACCTTTAAAGAACTTTCCATTTGAACAAAATAATTCACTCATAATTTAAATCATACTTTTCATATTTATTTGACAATTTTTGCTTTAAAGGGGAATAGGAAACTAGTTATTAAAGTTTTTTTACGATGTAGCTTTACTTCTAATTATGAAGACCTTAATTGCATATTTCACAATGGGAGGAAGGACGAAAAAAACTGGAGAGGCTATTGGCAGTGCTCTTAACACTCATGAAGTGAGCTACTTTCCTGTGGAATTAACTGGAAAACTTACAGAAAAGATAAAAATGTTGGATAAGTTTGAAAATAATGATTTTTCAGCTATAGAAGCTGACTTGAAAACTCTAAATGCTGCAGGTTATGATCTAATTATTATTGGTATGCCCACTTATGGAGATAAACCCCCAAAAGCATTCGATGAGATCTTAACTAGAATGGGAAATCTTAGTGGAAAAAAGGCAGTTGTATTCAATACAGCTCGCTTTACTGGTAAAAAAGCATTAGAGTATATGAAAATAAAAGTAGAGGAAGCAGGAGTCGAAGTAATCAACCAACGAAGATTTAGAAAACTTTTCTGGATCGGAGAAAAAGATGCAATTCAATTTGGTAATCAAATCAATGTAAGAAAAAATTAAGAAGACTTGAGTTCTCTATAAAAATATTTATTAAATTATGTCATTTGCTTGAATAAAGCTTGAAATTCTTCCTTTACAGCTGTTAAGCCTAAACTTTTAAACAATTCAACTGTTTTTTTGCTAAGAGAATAAAAAGAGCGAGGTTCAGAGCGTTTATACCCCATTCTTTTCTCATTCTTAATAAAATCATTTTCCTTAAGTTTATTAAGATGGTATATCAGGTTATTCTCTGGGATAGAAGGTAATAATTCCTTCATTTGACTGAATGAAAGAGATTCTTCGCTAGCTAATAACGTAAGCAATATTTTATACCGTGTCTTCTCAGATATTATTTCCAATTCTTTCCTCATATTTTCAAGTTTTTTGGGAGTATCCAAATCTTATGCCTCTTTTAATTTATATTTAATATTGTATCTAATTTCATGCTTAATATAGACAAATAAATATTTAAATTTAACTCAAAATCAATTGAGACAATTGTTGTTGATATATAATAATTTATACAATAAATGAATTTCTAAGTTATTTTACATAAAAAGGGAATAGAGAATGCAAGTTTCACATGATAATGCATGGGATGATTTTTTAGAAGAATTTACTAGCATCTTTTCAGTTTATGATCTCATTAAAAACAAAATCTTTATATGTGGGTCCTATAGTGATGAAACTTTTCCTACTCTTCAGGAAGTTCAAAAAATAGTAAATAACATAGAAAATAACCTTGGATTTTTTGAAAAAGAATTTAGACGTACCCACCTTGAAAATCTGATTTTAAAATTCGATCTTATAGCAAAATTTTCAAATGAAATCATCATGATTATTGAACATGATAAAGGAGGTCACATGATTGAGATGGGAATCATTCTCTCCTTTAAAGAATATCTAGAAAAGACAAAAGTATTTGTATTAAAAGATGTTGAAATAACAGAAGTGCTAAAGAGAGGTGGTCTATTAACACCATTCTTTAAGGAGGAAAAAAGCTTATTTTACTTTGAAAATATTGAAGAGTTAAGATCTTATCTAAAGGAGTTCTATTATTAATCTTATGACTTTGCTCATATTAGATGTTGATATTTTAACAAGAGATTCACAGTTTCTGTTATATCTATTGTATCATATTCAATTAATGTAAAAGGACTACCTCTATCCTTCAAAAATAAAAAAAAAGAATTTTCTATTTTGATTTACTTAAGAGACTTATTACTCCACCGATAGTAATGAGGAGGGCTTCTATGGAAATTCCTAAAAACAGGTTACTTTCAGGCCAACTGAGCCCCCATTGGGGAAAGTATGAATATTGCCAGGTTTCGAGGAGGGCATAATTTGTACTCCAGTATACTATTCCCAATACTATGGATAACAAGCCCGCTGATAGAAGAATTGGTCCACTTGGTTTTTTTGATATGAAACCTAAAATTCCTCCAACTATTGCTAAACCAGCCACCATTAAATTCCAGATCCATCCTGAAATATGAGCAAGACTACCTAAGGTGGGTGAGAAAACTGTGAGAGAATATGTAAAAGCAAAAATTAAAATAAACCACCCTCCAATAAAACCAAAAATTCCACCAATAATTTTACCTACGCTCAATTTTTCGACCTCTTAGAATTATATCTTAAATTAACTTTAATGTATATTGACTTTTAATCTTTATAAGAATTTAAGAAATTAAAAAAAAATAAGACCTAATCCTTTTATTCTAAAAAATCAATAATTTGTTCTATAACTTTCTCTCTTTCTACGAACTTTCTCAAAAGTTGCGCACTAAAAACTATAAGATGAAGTTTACTTAGATTAAATTTATGGATAAAATAAAAAAAAATGGAACTCTAGGTAGTAAAAACTTATTCGGATCTCCCTATTCATTGAAGGAAAATTTTGGTTGGTTAAAACGTCTTATTTGTGGACCAAGCACAAATAATTTTGGCAATGTTGAATACATTTCTAAGAGTTTAGTATTAAACAAAATTACTCCAAAATATACCATATCTTTTATAGGAGATATCATGGATGTGAATTTAAAAGATTTAATAATCGGTGAGAGTGTTAAAAGTTTTGTAGAAGGCTCAGATTTTCTTATTGGAAATTTTGAAGCAACACTTACTTCAGAGAAAAAAATAATCAATGGAAAACGTCATAAACCACAGATAATGGATGCTCTAGGAAATTTATTCTCCCCCAAAAATACATGTTTATCCACAGCAAACAATCATAGTGCCGATTTTGGTGAAGATAATTTCATAGATTCCGTAAATCAGTTAGAAAGAAGAGGTTTTAACGTATTTGGTACTGAAAAAGTTCCTTTTGTAGATTTAACCGGTGATTTAAGAGTCATAGGGAGTACTCAATGGTCTAACCATCCTAGCGATTATTTAGTTAGATTAGAAGAATCAAGCCAATATCTTAAGGATGATTCTTTTAATTTATTATTTCCACATTGGGGATATGAAATGGAATTATATCCTCGGATAAAAACAATTAGAAAAGGTAAGGAATTACTGAGTAAATTTGATGCATTAATTGGTCATCATTCACATTGTCCTCAACCTGTATCTTTTTTTCCTTTTGATAATGATAATAAATTAATAGCATACTCTTTAGGAGATTTTTGTGATGGTAAGGAATATGAAATGCATAATTATGGAATCTTGATAAACACTGAAATTGGAACTGATCCTTATGGTAAATGGCAGGTTGGTAAATGCGATTGGACTTTCCTTAAGACTCTTCCTTTATCAAACACAGAATTTATTGTAGAAGTAGTTGATAACTTCTCTGATTTCTTATTCAACTATAAATCTTTAGATGAAGCGTATAAGGTGAATAAAGTCTTTAGTGAGACTTCTTTAGAGAGGGAGCAAGTAGCATTGTGTGTATAAATTATTTTTTTATTATCCTCTCTTTTATTTCTTGTTCTTTGAATAAAACTGTTTTCCTTGGTAAGTATGAAATTTAGGATTTCAAACGATAGAGTAAGTTATTGGGCAACTTATATGACCTTCTCAATCATTTTTTATTGGTAAATATAATAAAAGTACATCACAAATATAATAATCGTAAAAGCAAAAATTGTAAAGAGAGTAGCTAGAATTACAGTTAAAAGAGACCTCAAATCAGGTATTAGAATAGCTAATAAAATACTTGTGATTATTAGTACAAATCCAATTAAAATCAACCAAAGGATTCTATTTCTTCTAGTTTTTTTATATTTTTTCTGAAGAGCATTATAATCTATTTTTGCGCCACATCTGAGGCAAACCTTATATTCAGGATAGAGTTTTGCGCCACATTTTGTACATTTCTTCATAATTTTGCACCTTATTCTAATAGATCTCCTATAAACTTCTAATACTTCCTCCCGATTTTTAAGGTTTAATCAATATTATATTTAAAAATTTATGACTAAGTTGATTGATTTAAAGAAGGCTAAAAATTATTGTAATAATAAAGAAAAAAAAAAGTATTAAAATTTAACTTTCATGCGTTTGCCAGTATTTCAAAGAATACTCTAAGAGCGATATAAAGTATCCATGGAAGAAATGGAAGGATTAAAGCAACAAAGACTAGACCTATTGGCCCAATAAATAATATACTAAGTGGAATCCATAACCACAAATCCCATGTGCCATAGATAATTGAAATTGAAAAAACACCACCTAAAATAGCACCAATAATTAAAAGAGTAATTAGAGGATCATACCGTAATAAATGGTCATAATATTTACCTGTTAAGGTTTTCTTAGTGCTTACGAACTTTTCTTTTTTTAAGCTCTGCTCTTCAGTAGTAAAATTATAAAAATTCTCATCTTGCTCAATTTTTTCCATAAACAATGATTCTTGTTCTGTTATCTCATTCATTTTACTAACCTCATCTTAATAATTTTTTTTAGAGTTCTTTATACTTAGAATAGTTAAACTTCCTTATTTAGTTCTTTATGCGAAACTTTCCGCGAAGTTTGAAGAATTAAATAACAAGTTAAAGCGTAATTAGAGCAATTATCTATCCTTCTTTGAAATTTTTTATGAGCAAAATTTTAAAAGAAAGCTTAAATATGGAAATGACATATTTAAACATTGGAAAAAGTCCTATGATAAAGATAATAGAAATATAATAGGCATAAAAATAAAGGGAAATGTGAGGATTAGAAATATGAAAGATTTAACTGTTATTATAAAAAATGAACCCGGAATGTTAGCTAATATGGGGGAGACTTTAGGCAAAATGGGGATTAATATGGAAGGTTTATGCGGTTTTCCGTTGAAAAACGAAGCCGTTGTTCACATTTTAGTTGATGATGAAGAAACAGCTCGTTGGGCACTCGAAAACGCTGGTTTCGACGTTCGTGCCGTACGTGAAGTACTCGTTATGGACATCGGTCATATTGTGGGAAAACCCGGCACAGGAGGGAAGATGGCGCGTAGGGTAGGTGATGCTGGTGTAAATATAGACCTAATCTATTTTGCAGAGAATAATAGAGTAGTTCTCGGAGTAGATAACTTAGAAAAGGCTCGTGATACTTTGCTAAAATAATAAGATGAAACAATGAAGGAGTAAAATCAAGATTAAATTTATATTTTAATTCTTACCTTTTTTGTAGTACATCATAATAAAATAAATGAATTGAGAAAACCTCTCTAATTTCTTTCTTTATTTAAATTTTTGACCTGAGAAATTTTTGTGTAATGAATTAATATTGACAATCCGACAAAAATATACAAACAATAATAAGTACCATATTTCCATATGACTTCTTAAGATTATATATCATAATTGGGGATATAATATGAGCTTTGAGGAGTTATATTCAGTTTTAAATAAACGAGGGTTTTTTAATACTTTCAAGGTCCTTTCACAATTTAAAGAGTATAAAGCTGAAAAAGGAGAATTCTATAGAATTTTAACGGAATTCAGTAACTACAATTCTTTCTTACGTATTAAAGACAAATTAGTAGAATCAAATTTAATTAATCTTGAAAAAAACAATGGATACGAATATATTGAACTTACAGAAAAAGGAAAGTCAGTATATGACAGTTTAATGCGCCTCAATGATTTAATTAATGGTAATAATTAAATAATATTACAATTACTTATATCATTCTGTAACAGGACCATTGAGTTCTAAATATGGAAGTTTTTTTACTTCCAAGGATGTTCCAGTTGCAATTATTAATTTTTGAAAATCTTGTCTAGGAATTTGAAGTGTCTCTGTATTAATATTTGGATGGCAACAGATCTCTTCTGCATTCCATACGATTTCTTCAATTATAAAAATAACCTTATTATTGGTATCATTTATTAATCCCATCGGAGACACAGCGCCGGGAGTAATACCTAATATGTTAAAAAGATCTTCAAGTTCAGCAAAACGAACTTTTGGAGCACCTATCATTTTACGGAATTGATTTAAATCCAAACGCTTTTCATAAGGTATGGTCACCAAATATAATTGTCCAGATTTCTTATTTTTGAGAAATAAATTCTTGCAATGAGTTCCTGGAATATGTCCACTATGCACTCTTGCTTCAGGAACAGTGTATACTGCCGAGTGAGTATGCAAAACATACTGAATCTCATGATCATCCAACCATTGCCGTAGAGAGTCCTTCATTTTTTTCCCATTATTTTAAGAATTGACTTCTATATAAGGTTATAATTAAAGGTATTAATGAAAGGATTATCTAATTATTATTTAGTAGGACATAAAAATCTTAATAAGATGTAATAATATTTCATGTAGAATCAGAAGTACTAACTGAATATGATTGATTTAAAAATACTATCATCTTTCCGAAAACCAAAAATTTTGTATAAATATTTATTAAAGCTATATCTAAAACTTCGCTATCCTCAACTTTGGAAAAAAAGAGCGATTAAAGTTATGAGAAAAAATTGGGATTATCTCATTATTCTTGATGCTTGTAGATATGATATGTTTAAATGGGTATTAAAAGACGATTCAATCCCTTTTGCAGTTTCTGGTGGAAGCGGTACAAAGGAATGGATGGAATGGAATTTTAAGGGAATTTTTATGGACGTAGTATATGTTTCTGGAAATCCCTTTTTATCAAATATATACTTAGAAAAATTCTTTGGCAGAATTCCCTTTTTTAAAGTTGTAGACGTATGGGACTATGGTTGGAATGACTCTGTAAAAACTGTACTCCCCCAAACTGTGACAGATGCTGCTATAAAGGTATCAAAAGACTACCCAAACAAACGTATAATAATACATTATAATCAACCACATCACCCTTTTCTGAGTAATGACAAACTTCTCAAAATGGATGAAGGGCCTCGTAGAATTGGAGTCCCATGGAAAGGAAAAACAATATGGCGTGCGATTAAATTAGGAGAGATTCCTTTAAAACCGGTGTGGAAAGCTTACATTAAAAATTTGGAAATAGTAATGACTGAAGTGAATAGACTAATAGAAAAATTATCAGGAAAAATAATTATTACTTCAGATCATGGCAATCAAATGGGAAAATTTTTTCAATTTGGTCATTTTAGTTATGGAATCAGGACAGAAGAATTGTGCAAGGTACCTTGGTACACCATAAATAAAGAAAAAAAAGTTGAGTTAAAACGGGAACATTACGAAGAAGAGAAAATCACAATAAATTCAAAGATTGAAAAATTAATCAAAAATGGAGATTTTTAGTTCTTTTTTCACATTTTTTTTTCAAAAATTGCTATTTCTTTTAGGGCTGTTTAATAAATTTCTTCTTTAAATCATCACAAATGGAAGCTTTTATGGACTGACTACTGAAACTTTTAGAGAGATTCGAACTTCGTGAAAAGTTTCACAATAAAAACTATATTATGAAGCATCTACATATTATAATTAACAAAAAAACCCAAAAAAAGAGGGAAAAAAATGAAAAGAAAAGAAAATGTTCAAGTAATTGTAAAGAATGTTGGATTCGCATTTCAAAGTGTAGCTAAATAATTATTTTATTTTACTTTTTATTTTACTTTATTTTAAGCACCTTATTCCTTAGAGTTATTTTACTTATAATTAGTATAAAATCTATTTTATTATACAATATTAATCAAAATATCATTGAAAATATCTTATTTATTTATGAATTTATAAATATAATTTACTTTTCTTCAAATTCAACAAGGTGATTATAATGAATAAAATAGCAAAAATATTACCAGTAGAGCTAAAAGAAGTAACACCACATACAATAATTGTTAATTTCAAGGATTATTTCGATCTAAATGCAGGTGCAATTATATTAAGTAATTTTATCATCGTTATTGATACTCTAATGTATCCAAGACAAGCAAAACAATTTAGAGAAAAATTAGAAAAGAAATATAATTTACCAGTAAAATATGTTTTCATTACTCACTACCATGCAGATCATCTTTTTGGTGTTGTTTCATTCAAAGATGTTGAAATTTTTGGGTCTTCTAATTTAATAGAAAGTATGAAGCAAAGAAAAGAAGAAAATTGGACAACGGAAGCATTTGATGAATGGAAAAAAGAAGAACCAGAAATAGCAGAATTGATTGATGAAATAGAAATCATTATACCAACAAAAGGATTTGAAAACAAGTATATTATTAGCGATAATGGTTTGAATGTAGAATTCTATCATTCAGGAGGACATACGGGATGTTCTTCTTATGCATATTTTCCAGAAGAGAAGGTGTTATTTTCAGGTGACTTAATTGCAGTTGGATTCTGGCCATTTATTAGTGATCCAACAGAAGATTTCGAAGGGTGGATAAGTTCATTTGAATCTCTGTTAAACCGTGATATTGAAGCAGTTATACCCGGACATGGACCAGTAGTTGGTAAAGAATATATAAAAGAGCAGCTAACATTTATGAAAGCTTTAAGAACAAAAGTAATAAAGGCAATTTCTGAAAAAAAGGGACCAGAAGAGATTGAAGTACCAGAATATGAACATGAACCCGCGGAAGATTGGCAGATTCCTAGAGCGTTAGAATTTCTATTTAAGTACTATTATAACGACAAGAAATAAAAGCAGAATAAATTTTATAGATGATCTTCTTAATTTAGTTGTTTAATTTAACCGATTTTTTTTCCATTTCACTTTTGATAAAATCTATATTTTCTTTTAGAGTCTCCATTATGGGCTCATCTCCCATTTCAAGGTTGTTTAAAACTTGAATTGCATCTTCAAATAATTTTAATGCTTCAGGATACTGAGAACGTTTGTAATACACTCCAGGGATCTTAGAAAAAGTAAATGAAATACATTGTAATGCTGTAATCAAAACCCAAGATATTATGAAAATTGATAATATCCATTCTACTAATGGATGGCGTGTGGTGAAAAATACGATCAACATACCTCCTACGAGAAAGCCAAAATAAGCTAAATATTTTTTGAATGCCGGACCCTTATAAATTTTTGATTTAGTTCCTTGGTACATTAATATACTATACAATACAATATAGATAGAAGATCCAATAAAACTTACCAAAGCTACAAATGTATGAAATGCACCAAAGGCTTCTTTATATGTTTCGTCTGGAATTATTCCAACCAGTGCAATACACACATTAGTAAAAATGGAAATTCCTGTAGCAAGTCTTCTAATATTTTCTTCAATATTTACTAGTTCCCTCTCCAGATAAATATAAAAAGGGATCAATAGAGAACCACATACAACAAAACCTATACTAAATAATGTTTTAGCACTCCCCTCTCCTAGCATGCTTACATATCTTTCTAAAGGACTAAATCCAGGAGTAAGAAGTATTGCAATTGGCAACATTACTAGAATAAATAATGCCCCAAAAAAACCAAATAAAACTTCCATTCTACTTTCTTTTATAACAACCATATCAAATCCTCAAAATAGAAAGTTATTTATTAAAATCCAATTAATATTTATAAGTAAGTGATATTTCTATTTAAAAAGTGATTTAATGAGCAAATTCAAAAATAAGATAACCGTTGTTGGAGATGGGTTCGTAGGAAAAACTTCCTTAATAAGAAAATTCACTCAAAAAAAATTTCAAGAAGAATATATTAAGACTATAGGAGCACAGTTGTCTGAATATATTGAAGAAATTGATGGTGATCGATGGGAATTAATTTTCTGGGATATTGCTGGTCAGGATGATTTTCATTTCTTACATCCTCCATTCTATAGATCTAGTGTAGCATCGATAGTTGTATTTTCTCTTGAGGAAAATGATTTAGGTAGAGCCAGTTTTAAGCATGTTGTTGATTGGTATAAAGATATCAAAAAATTTTGTGGGGAAATACCAATGATTCTTTTTGGGAATAAGGTTGATTTAGTTGATGAGAGTAAATTAAATGATGAGAAGATACAAAAATTTATTAAAAAGAACAATTTTATTGATTATTACTATACATCTGCTAAGACAGGCCAAAATGTTGAAAAAGCTTTCAAAGCAATAGTTAAAGTATTACAAAATAAATACAAATCGAAGAATTCTGTATAAATTACTTACCAAAATTTTCTTTAGATGATGATGGATATAAATAATTTAATTAAAATAATAGCAGCAGTAATTACATTTATACTTTCAATTATAGTCGGATTACGGGTATATAGTCTAAACCCACGTGAATCGCTGAATAGATGGTTTACACTGTTTTTTATTTCTACCTCATTAGGGTTTTTAATTTATACAATATACCATTTAATTTTAAATAATCCCTATGTTATAATTCCACTCATGATTACTGCCCAAATTTTTTTCAATTTTATCCCAGTAACCTGGGTGATGACAGTTTTTATATTAGAAAAATACAAAAAGAGAGCCATGAGATTTAAATATCTTGGAACAATGATGATTATCTTGATAATTATGAGTTTTGGATATTTTACATGGCCTCCAGAATTGAATATGGCAAGGTATGCTTTAGGTATTGTGGATACTGAAACCCCACTTTTTTGGTTTATTTTTGTAAATGTTATCAGGGCAGGGTTATCTCTATATGTTGTTTACAAATATGCTATGATAACTAGAAAAATTGAGGGTGAAACTAAAAAGAAAATACAATGGTTTTTTGTAGGGATAATTATCATTATAATTGCGGTAATTACCAACTTAATTGGCGGAGTTATTGAATCAATAGTAATCGAAATTATTGCATTAATAACATTAGATATAGGATCAATAGTAATATTGAGAGGTTTTTTACTTTAATCGGATTTTCTTATCAGTTCCCGCTATTTTAAGGAACTTAATTAAACATTTGTTGTTTTGAGATTTTTCATCACAATAATACTCACATTTGATTTTTTGAATAATTTTTATTTGAATCAATTTATTAATTGAGTATATTTTAGACTTAAAACACTGAATTTAATTTATCAATAGGTATTTTAGATGAAAAAATTAGCTGATAAACTTAAAAAAGTAGATATTGAATTAACTAAATGGACAAGAGAAGTCTTGTATGATCATTTAATGAATGTTATTGAGGATCTTAAGGAACATAATGAACTTAAAAACGGAATTACCGCTTAGAAATAATATTGTTTCTTCTAATAATTTATTAACAAATTGAATTTTTAGAGTCAGTAAGATTTATATTTTCATCTGTTATATTTTTCTTTATGCCAATATATATACTTGCAACTAAACTTCAAAATCCTGACTTATTCCAAAAAAGGAAAGAACAAGGAGCAAAATGGTTGAATTTAGTAAGAGAAAAAGTTCCTGATATTAAATGGATTGCACATTATGCCATATTGGGACCTTACGACTTCCTGGACATTTTTGAAGTGAAAAATGAACAAGATGCTGCTAAAGTTTCATTGCTTTCTCGTTCTGCTGGAGCTGTTCTTGCTGAAAGCTGGACTGCTATTCCTTATACCGATTTTCTTGATTTAGTTGATGATTTAAAATAACATAAGAGTTTTGCTAACTGAGTAAGAACTGGAAACTTTTATTTGTTTGGTGGCGAGCTTGATTTCTAGTTTTATTTTTTTCTTTTGAGAATTTCAAAAATCCAATCTAATTTTTTTTTACAAGTTTAAAAAGTTCTTTTCTGAATTAAAGCTTAGAAATCATTTAATTTTTAAAGATGTGAGTCATAATGCTAAAATTAAAAAAGAAAAAATATGAAAATTATAGATCTTCTTTTGCAAAAAGATATCGGCAATGTAATCGTTGTGAGAAAGAATTGAATATATATAATAATGAAGAAATCGTCTGCGTTTTATGTGGAGAAACATTCTGTAATTGTTGTATAAATAATCATCAGAAATATTGTTATAGCACGACTTTATGGGTATGAATCTTATAATTATATAAAACTATTGATTAAAATAATTATAACAATAAAACCAGAGTTAATCTAACAACTAAAAAATATTCATTATTCCTCTACAGTTTTTATTTTTGAGATAAAATCTTGGGATGGTAAAGATTTTGATAAAAACATATCTACAACATGGCTTCTAAATTCTGGATCTTTTTCTGCTAATGCTAATAACTTATTTAGATTCTCTCCCCTATTCTCATAAAAAAATTTGATCATTGAACGTTTTAGTTTAAAGTTTCTAATCATTTTCTTGATTTCAGGATGACTTTTGTATTTCTTTAAAAATGTCTTGGAACAATCTTCTTCTTCTAAAGCTTTAATCGCTACTTCTGCCGCGGATTTACCGGATATTATTGATGTATGAATTCCCTCACCGCTTATTGGAGAAACAAAACCTCCAGTATCTCCTATTAGCATTATATTATCATCATATAAACTTTTTTCTAAAACTCCCTCAGCAGGAAAAGGAAAAGCCCCAGTCCAAATGTTCTTATAATTTGAATTTGAAATGAATTTTTTTATATGAGGGTTTTTAAGAAATTGATTATAGAGAGAGGATATATTATAGTTGATATTATCTTCCCCAAATGTTGTTACTCCAATATTAAACCTCTTATTTCCTAATGGAAAAATCCAACCATATCCTTTGTAAGGTCTGAAATAAGTGTAAATAAATTCTTCATCTAACTGATTATTCCCTTCCAATATTGAACATTTTGCAATACCAAGCTCTTCAGTTTTCCATTTTGACCTTAATCCTGACTTTGGCGCTAATTTAGAACTCATTCCATCAGCAATAATTAAAACCTTTCCAAAATATTCCTTGATTCCTGAAGAGCTTTTTGTTTTTATCCCTATTTTTACTTTATTTTTTACTATAAAATCAAGAGATAAGTTTTGGTTAAAAAGTTCAGCTCCCACATCAATAGCAGTGTTTCTCATTAAATTATCAAAATCTAATCGATCGATTACAGTACCGTATTTTTGACCTGTCAAACTATATTCTAATTTATGATAATCTGCTGAATACATTAGAATGCCTTGGATTTTGGGGATATTTAATTTTCTTAGTTTTGGAACTAAATAAAAAGCTCTATGGTGTACCCCTCCTCCACATGGTTTTCGCCAATTTATATCTTTTTCTAACAAGGCAATTTTAAATCCTTCTTTCGCTAAAACTTCAGCACATTTTGATCCTGAGGGGCCGGCACCTGATATTATCGCATCATACATTATTACATGTTAATATACTCAATTAATTTTTAAAAGTTTATATTAATTGAATTTGTCAAAAATAATCAATTATCAAGGAAATGATTAGTTAACAATTATGATTCTGGGACTCTTCAATATTATCATTATCTTCAATTCTTTCGTTTGTGGATAATAAATGAATATGTCCGTGATAAATTATAATTTTAAATTTATCTTTAGTTAAGTAATCAGATTCGGGCATGATGCAATTAAGAGATAATTTTATTTTTGCTTAGGATCCAGCTATCTATGCTGAAATTTTGCATTAAATTCTTTGTATTGTCGAAACCAGAATGAATTTTTGATTTAGGTATCCAAATTTCTGCACCATTATCGAATTCAATAAGTAAGGCTTTATCTGTTTCTCTCTTAATAGATCCATGTACGTTTTTTACCTCTTTATGTTTTTCATTATTCTCTTTATTAATATGATTATTTTCCTTCTTATCACTTTCGGTAATAATTTCCTCTTGTACAATGATATTATCTAATTTATTAGACTCCTTTTTTTTAGAAGTAGAAGGAATAGTAGCAAATTCAATTTTCTCTTTAAGAATGTGCTTCATAAGCATTTCTAATACAGTATATTGGGCATATTCAAGCACTTTTGAATAAGAACCTATATGAATCCATAATTTGCCTTTTTGTTCATTTTCCCATTTAAATGATATCTGTGTTTTATTATTTTTAAAAGTATGATAAGTTGACCACGAATTTACCTCTTTATTTAACACTTGAATTATACTAACCATCTCTTCTAATGAGAACTTTATTATTTTACCTTCTCCACTACTAGGTTTTTCCCAAGATCCATCATTCTTGCATTTTAGTAATCTAAAAAACATATAAGGTTCATTTTTCAGAGCACTTTGAATAATCAAGCCTACTTTTTGACCAAAAAAACTATAACTATGATTATCAACCATATCTATATCAATAATTGTACATTTTTAAAGAAAAACAGAGTATAAATTTAGTATTTTTGTCGAAAACTAAAGGAACACATAACTCAAAATTTTTTAAATTTCCACTATTCTATGTCTTCATGGGAGTTGAAAATAATAAAAAACATGAAAAGGACGTCGTTAAAGCTACTCAACAGCCTAATACAATAACTACATTAAAAAATGATTTTAAAGCGCTTGGGATTAAACCGGGATTAGTAATTATAATGCACAGTTCATTAAGTAAGATAGGGTGGACTGTTGGTGGCCCAGTTGCTGTTATAGAAGCATTAATGCAAATTCTCACACCAGAGGGAACTTTAATAATGCCCACATTTTCAGGTGATAATAGTGATCCATCCTTTTGGGAAAATCCTCCTGTACCTGAAAGCTGGTGGGATATAATCCGTAATGAAATGCCCGCATATCATCCTAAAATAACACCTACGCGAGGAATGGGGGCAATAGTAGATACATTTAGAAATTGGCCCAACGTTATTCGCAGTAATCATCCGATATCTTCTTTTGCTGTGTGGGGAAAATATGCTGAATTTATTACACAAAATCATGAATTATTAGCTGATTTAGGTGAAAATTCCCCATTAGCTCGTATTTATGATCTTGATGGAAAAATATTAATAGTAGGTGTTTCGCATGAAAATAATTCATCTCTACATCTTGCTGAATATAGAAGTAGTTTTGCAAATAAACAGAGAAGATTAACAGGATCTGCTATATTCATAAATAGTGAAAGACGATGGGTTGAATGGGAAGAATTAGATCTTAATACTGATGATTTTGAATTATTAGGCTCAGATTTTGAATCAAAAATCAAATATAGTCCAGGAAAAGTTGGGTTAGCAGAAGCGAGATTATTATCGCAAAAAGAAATGGTAAATTTTGCTGTAGAATGGTTTAACAAAAATCGCTAATTAAAATCAGTTTTAAATTTTCACATTTAATTTTCTCAATTCTCCACGGAGATCTATATTTGGCAAAACCAAAATAGTTTTCATCTTTATTTTTCTTGCTTGGAGCAAATTTGCCTGACTATCATCAATGAAAACGCATTCTTCTGGTATCAACTCGTATTTTTCAATTAGTTTTTGATAAATTTCAGGTTCAGGTTTAATAATCTTTTCTTTAGCCGAAATAATTTTTCCATCAAAAAGAGAAAAAAAATCATATTTAGATTTTACATAATCATAAGCTTCTTCAATATAATTAGATAAAACAAAAACCTTGTAAGCATTAGATTTTAATTCAGACAATATTTTTATATTCCCTTCTATTGGGGTAAGCATTTCCATCCATTCTTTAAAAAATGTTAATATAAAACTACTATCTTCAGGGTATTTTTCAATAAACTTCTTCTTAGCTTTTTCAAGAGATAAGATACCACGGTCTAAATTTAACCAAAATTTATCCCTTATTACTTTAGAAATAAAACTCTTTATGTATTTTTCATCCTTAGTATATCGAACTAAGAATTTTTCAGGTTTAAAATTTATTAACACATTCCCCAAATCAAAAATTATATTTTTTATCATAATTTAATACTGATAGAATTACTGAAATGAATTAAAATTCAAAATTGGTAAAACTAAATAAATTTTTATTATTATATACAAATCAATAAAAGTGTAAAAATATCATGGATAATTGCTTATCAGGACCAAAATATTGTCCTGAGTGTGGAAGGGAATTGGACACATATGATATTATATGTAAATTTTGCGGTACTAGTCTACTACAATCTAGGATTGAAAATAAACAAAGAAAGAAAAGTAAAAAATAAGTAAAATAAATTAAAATTAGATGTAGATGTTTGGAAAAGAGGAAATTAGACGTTTACAAGAAATATTGATGAATGTATGGCCAGCGCACCACTATTATTTTTTAAATGGATGGATTTTACGTTTCACTAATGGCGTAACGGCCCGTGCAAATTCTGTTTTCCCTTTAAATTATACTGGAAATGTGAATAATCTTGATCAGGATATTAAATTCGTCGAAAAAGCTTATAAGTTTTATGATTTACCGACAATCTTTACTATACCCGATTTTTTTGAACCTAATAATTTAGATGCTAAATTATTAAAGCATGGATATCAACAATCCGGTTGTATTACATATACTATGATAAATTCTGCTCAAGAATTAATAGATGAAAAAATAAATGAAGAATTCACATATATTGTTCATTCAGAACGAACAAACAAATATTCAAATTTTATGGCAAAGTTTACTCTTAGAAATCAAGAAGCGCAGAAAGTATTAGGAGAATTATCCAACAGAATAATTATTCCTCAAAAACGGTTTATTATAGCAGAATATGACAATAAAGTTATAGGAACTCTAACTGGAATTTTAGATCCTCATGGGTTTTTATATATTGTTGATGTGTTAGTACATCCAGATTTTCGTCGTCAAAAAATCGCAACCTCAATGTTTTTTAGTATTATTAATAAATGGGGTATGCTAAATGATGTAAAAACAATTTGGCTACAAGTTGAAACTGAAAATATTGAAGCTATGAATTTATATTCTAATCTAGGGTTCAAAAAAGCCTATAGCTATTATTACCTTGAAAAGAATATCCTAAAATAAAGTAGAAAATCCATATTACCCATTAAATTGTTCATGGATAAGATTGAGCACCAAAGGAATATTTCTCATCTAAAGATAATGAACCACTGAGAAAACCAGAGTCGATAATTTTTAATAAATCTTTAATTTCGGGGAAGTTCTCATAAATGCGATCAAGTAGTTTCTCAAAATATATAAAATATTTCCCATAAGGGATTTTATAACCAATAATCTCTTTATAATTTAAATGGAGTATTAAAAATCGTGCAAATTCAATTCTCAAAATCTCATTTAGTTTATCAATGATGCAAAAAATTAGGTTTTTATTAAACTTTAAGTCAATGAAAAGCACAATATCAATCAAATCTTTTATTTTACGATAATTAGTAATCGGTGATTTCATTAATTTTTTTAATTTGTTAATCATAATCTCAGAAAAATTAATTTTTGTCTGCTCTAAGACAATTTCTAATTCATGTTTATTCAGGTTATTCAAATATCCACTAAAAAGTAAAAATTGTATCACTGTAATGTTATTACTTTCAAATCTTTTTGCTACTTCTTCTTTAAAAATTTTCCTTGCGGTTAGATCTCCTGCTTTAGCAAGCTCTTTAAGAAGGGGAAATGCTAAATTGCTATGAATTAAATAAGTATTATAATTATTTTCATACCATGCTTGAATATTTGAACAGTGAGCCCAAAATTCCATTTCTGGAGTAATAATTTCAAATTCACCTTCTAAAAATTCAAAGGATCCATTTAATATTCCCACCGCATCATCTATTGAATTAATTTCTGTGAAATATTGAGAATTTCCATTAGAAATATTCAACAATATATATTTGCAATGTCTAAATAATTCATTATTCACATAAATGTTTGTTTTGCCATTTTCGAATCTTAAGTCGAGGAACTTGTTGATTTTATATTTTAGCATCAAGAATTATAGGTATATCTTAAGATTTATTTTTTATCTTTGAAAATGTTTCTGCACAAGCAGTTCACAACTCCTTAGAATACAATGATCACTCAAGCTCCATAGAAAATTTGTGTTTGTTTTATCTGAATTTTTATAGTATTATATTTTACATTTATGTAAGTATAATACTGGGCTATTACCAAAATTTTTTTATGTTCTACTATTACATAAATCATATTTTATCGTACTTTTTTATATTAAAAAAAAAATAGAAAGTATTAAAATGAAAAAAACAGTGAAACTTATCGTTTCTGGGGATGGTGGTGTTGGGAAAACCTCGTTTCTCAATCGATTGATTCATGATAAATTCAATAATGATAACAAATTAACTAAGGGAGTTGAATTTTTTTCTAAAACTCTTTCAATTAATGGACATGATTATAATTTTATAATCTGGGATTTTGCCGGTCAAAATCAATTTAAACAATTATTAACCAACTTTGTCGATGGATCTCTTGCTGCATTCGTTTTATTTGATTTATCACGGCTTAGTACGCTTGAAGGAGTAGAACAATGGATTCAAAAATTAACACAAAATGGGAATATTTCTGCTTTTATATTGGGGACCAAATGTGATATAATCGATTATGATGATTGTAAAGTATTTGATGAGTATATTTCAGAAATTGTAAGAAAATACAACAATATTGTAGGATATTTAAAAATTTCCTCAAAAACCGGATATAATGTAAAGAATGCTTTTGATTCTTTATTAAAAAAAATACCAAATTAATTAATTTAAAAATAAAAAAAACTCACACTTTAACCATCCATCCAAAATCGTCTTTAATAACTAACCTTTGAATTCCAGTTAATAATTCATAGATTTTGGTTGTTATTTCACCAGGTTTTCGGTCATTAAATATTCGCGACTTTCCTTCTATAGCAACTGATGCAATTGGGGTTATAACTGCTGCTGTACCACTACAGAATACTTCAGTACATGATTCTTCGTATAGTTCTTTATATGATATATCTCTTTCTTCAACCTCTAATCCTAGGTTTTTTGATGCAAGCTTTAAAATAGATTCTCTGGTAATCCCTTCTAAAATTGTTCCTGTTTTTCTTGGAGTTACGAGTTTACCATTAATTATTCCGAAAAAATTTGCAGC
Organism: Promethearchaeota archaeon; assembly: GCA_016839635.1. The sequence continues at coordinate 32,033 of JAEOTV010000287.1, forward strand.
TCCAACCTCTTCGATATATTCAAGATGAACAGCGTCTAAATAAAGAATTTGGGCATAACCTCTTGCCTTTGATTCTTTTGCGGGTAACATAGTTCCAGCATAATTGCATATTGTTTTTGCTGAACCAGTCCCCCCCGGAGCCGCTCTTGTATATTTTTTTGATATTTCCAACTTAATTCCTTTAAAACCTTCAGGAAAGTAAGGTCCAACGGGAACTGTAAAAATAATCAGTTTAAATTCTTCTGCTGAATGTACTCCTAGTATTGGCCCATATCCAAATAAAATGGGTCGAATATATAAAGCACCTCCACTATCATAAGGGGGAATATATTCTACATTCTCCTTTATAACGCTTTTTACAGCATCAACAAATTTATTAATATCATATTCTGGCATTAACATCCTTCGAGCACTAAAGTTAAATCTTTTCGCATTTTCCTCAGGGCGAAATAGTGTAATTTCTCCATTTTTTGCCCTTAAGGCTTTCATTCCTTCAAAAATGCCTTGCCCATAATTTAATACGCAAGATGCCGGTGAAATTTCAAAATTTCCAAACGGCATTAATTTACCGTCGTCCCACATACCATTCTTATGTGTTGCCATGAACATCGTTTTTGTTTCAATAAAATTGAAACCTAAAGAATAGAAATTAATATCTTTTGGCTCTACCATAAATTTCAATCTCTTTTTTTAACTTAGTAGGATTAATATATGAAGCTTGTGTTAAAAAATCTTATCAAAAAAATATGAATAAAACCAGATTTAAAGCAAATTAATATGTCAAATATATTTTTCGAGAGATTTGGTTTCTCAAATTCAAAAAAAATCACATTAGAGAAGAAATAATATGAAAATTTTTCATAATAAAACAATCGAATTACCATAAAATTTTTGAAAACGAAATAGTTATTTGAACATATGTCCTTACAAAAAGTCACTACAAATGATATTATTGAAAAGAAAAAAAAAGGGGAAAAAATAGTTACCATTACATCATATGATTATGCGTTTGCAAAAATAGTTGATAAGAGCGGTATTGATCTTATCCTTGTAGGAGATTCACTATCTATGGTCATGCTTGGATATACAAATACATTATCAGTTACTATGAATGAGATGATCCATCATACTAAAGCAGTTAGTCGGGGTGTATCAAATGCATTAATAGTAGGTGATATGCCTTTTCTTTCATACAAGGTTGATAAAGTAGAAGCCGTTAAAAATGCTGGAAGATTCATCCAAGAAGGTGGGGCTGAAGCCGTTAAAGTTGAAGGGGGTACAGAAATATGTCCCACGATTAAAGCAATGATTGATGCAGATATTCAGGTTATGGGTCATATTGGGTTAACTCCTCAAGCAATCTATCAATTTGGAGGCTTTTTAGTTCAAGGGAAGACAATTGAAGCAGCAAAAAAATTAATATTGGACGCAAAGAATTTAGAAGAAGTTGGTGTTTTTTCCATAGTCTTAGAAAGCATTCCTTGGCAAATAGCTGAATTAATTACAAACAGCGTTGATATTCCGACTATTGGTATTGGTGCTGGTCCTTATTGTGACGGCCAAATACTGGTCATTCATGACATGTTAGGTATCTTTACAGATTTTAAGCCCAAATTTCTCAAATATTTTGGTAATATTGGGCAAGATATTAATCGTGCCTTGAACAATTATAAAGATGAAGTCATAAGTGGGATATATCCCGATCGAGAACATTCATACGAATTTCCCCAACAAGAATTAACTAAAATCAATGAATGGGTTGAAAATATTGACATCTGTGAAGAAGCTCATAAATTGATTTAAAATTACTATTAATATTTTTAGTTTCATTATATATATTACAGCGATATCTTACTTAGTTATTAGTGAAATAACGGAATTTCTATTTTATAAATAAAATTATAAATTTGTATTTATAGTAATAATATATAATAGCTTGAACATTCTAGAAAAAGATTCAATATATATTTTTTTGAAAGGTAAAGTGGGAACAAGTAATGGCCGAAGAATATGATTATCTATTTAAATCTATTGTAGTAGGAGATGGTGGGGTAGGGAAAACTGCTTTAACCCTCAGGTTTAGTAAGGGCTTCTTCACCGAAGATTATAAAATGACAATTGGTGTAGATTTTCATGTAAAAACAATTGCCATTGACGCTGTTGAAGGACCTATACGAGCAAAACTCCAGATATGGGACACAGGGGGTCAAGAGCGTTTTAGTTCGATTAGACCGATGTATTATAGAGGATCTTTAGGTGCATTACTAATCTTTGATCTTACAAATTTTGCTAGCTTTGCACATTTACCACAATGGATCGAAGAAGTAAGAGCAAATGTGAAAACCGAAATTCCTTTATTACTTGTGGGTAATAAGAGCGATTTAGTTGAACAAAGAGCTGTCTCTTTAGAAGAAATTAATACTTTTACAAATGATTTTAATTTGTATTATATGGAAACTTCAGCAAAGACGGGCGAAGGAGTTGGTGATTGTTTTTATATTTTAGCATGTCTTATGATTGGTTCAGGAGTTCCTGATCAATTGATCGCCAAAGGGATTGTTTACAGTCCAGGTCAGGTTCCAATTACTCCTATAGGAACATCTCCAACCCCTATGCAACAATTGGAACCAGAATTTGATTTTGCTGCTCCCCCAGTTCCAGAACCTGCTTCCCCTCAAATAAATGAACCTATATTATCATTGGAACCCGAACCAGAATATGAATATGGAGCACCACCAGTACCTGAACCAGTACTTGAACCCGAATTTGAACCAGAAATTCCTTTACCTGAATCTCAAATCACTGAAAGCACAGGTCAACCTGTTGAATTTGAATTTAAAACTCCAGATGAGATAATATCTGCAACAGTTCCAGAAGAACCACAAACTACACCATTTCAACCAGTAAATTTTACGAGCAGAGAAGAATCATACAAACCGAAAGCAATCCCATTTACAGATAGTATCCCGGTTCCAGCTCCAGCACCTGAAGGATTTCAATCTCAACCAGTAACACAGCCTATTGAAAGTACACCTTCAAATACTAATACTTTCTTTCCAGCTCAGCATGCACCTGAGTCTAAGTCAGATTCTCTGATGGATTATTTACCTGAACCAATGTACTCAAAGAAGGATAAAAAGAAAGCAGAAAAACGAAAAAAGAAAGACGAAAAAGAGAATAAACTCAGAGAAGAAAAAGAACGGCAAGAGAAATTATTGGAAGAAATGAAGAAAACCAAGAAAGAGAAAAAAGAAAAACCTAAAAAAGAAAAGAAACAAAAAATTGAACCAGTACAAGCTAAAGCTACTCCAACATCAGAAGTGACTACAACACCCTCACTTTTCCAAACATTATCTCAAAAAACTGAGAATGAAAAAGCTTCAGTAGCAGCCTTTATGCCATTTTCGGCAAAGCAACAACCTGAAACTCAAGAAATTAGTAAACTGCGGATCATTCCAAATGTTTCAAATCTAGAAAGTACCCCTACACAGCCAGAACCAGCTCAAGTAAAAAAAACAAAGAGGTCTGGAAAAGAAATTATTATTTGTAAACAATGTGGTGCGATATTATCAAGCGATTATCAATTTTGTAATAAATGTGGATCACAACTTTAAAAAGTATACACTTAGATTGTCAAGATCTTAATCTTTTTATTTTAAAAATAGTTCAGAGTGATTTGCCGCAAATTGGACATATGCTCCACATTTTTTTAATTTTGGAATTACAGTGTACACATATTTTTAATTCAGGATCAATTTCAGTTTGAGGTTTTCCAAATATGGTTGCATCCTCTACAATATATTCTTGAGAAACACTGTTTTCTGGACCTCTAATCTCTTCTTGAGGAATAATTGTGGACCTTTCAAGCATTTCTTTTGTAACATGTGATTTTTGTGGTGGAGCCTCTGTTGGAGGTTTCTGGTATCTTTGAGGCTGTTCGATGGATTGATCAATACTTTTCTTAATCGCTTCGCTTTCTTGGGGTGATGCTTCAGGTTCGGTTTCTCCAATTGGTACTCCAACCTTATAAAAAAAGTATTTTCCATCATTATTTTCTATAATTTTCTCTCCATCCTCTAAATAAACTTCTACATAATAAATAATAACTGAACCAATAGGAACTTCTGCTATTTCCGCTATGTAATAATCCATTTTTGGGTCCATTTCCATTTGGTACCAGGATTTTCCTTGATCTGCACTAAAAATTAGATTTACCATTAAAATGGATTTATTAAAAGTTTCTTCAGTAATTTTTACTACAATTTTTATTGTTTTTTTATGAGTCTCTTTAGGAGCAGAAATTACCTCTGTATTATCCCAAGATGAACCACATTTAGGGCAATTAGTAAACCAATTAGGATATTCAAAACTACACTTATCACATTTCTTTGTAAAATACCGAGTTGTTTTTATTCCGAGTTTCTTTTTTTCTTTGCCCATGTTTTTAATTCCAAGTTTTTGAAATTAAACTGCTAATTAAACCTTCTATTAAATAAATAATAACTAGTCCTAAATATATTTTTTTTCTAACTTTCCTATAAAAATATATTATTTTACTAAGAAATCTAATTAGAATCACAATAGTAAGAAGTGAAATTAAAGAATTTTAGATTTGATATAAGGTGTAATAATCTTATATTCAACTCAATAATCAGATCCGTTAAGGGTGTGATGGATTTTAAGGAAATAGCTAAAAAATATAACTTTAATTAGTAATTAATTTTCTTTACTATGGAATATTTAATTTTCTTATAATTTTTTCTAATTCTTCTGTGAAATTTTGTAAATGGGCTTTTTGAACATGTGGCATAATTACTACTCTAATTAAATTGAACTCTTTAAATGTACCTATCATCCAATTTCTTTTTCGTAATTCTTCATCAATCTGGCAAATGCTTTCCCCATTTTCAGTTGTAATTCCAACAACATTCATTACTGGAGTAGTTGCTAATTTTACACCTTTAATTTCATTAATTCTTTTAGTTAAATACTTTGTATTTTCCATACATGTTTTTACAATATTTGTAAAACCCTTTATACCTAAAGATTTCAAGATTACCCAAAATGCAATTACTGTCCCTCCAGATCTAGTTCCGACTATATGAAAGTGCTTAAAATTTCCACCCGCTAAATATGGAATTTCATAGCCAAATTTTTGTAAAATCGAGGAATCTCTCAGAAAATATCCTCCAGTGGGTATGATCCCCAAACCCATTTTATGAGGATCCGCTGTTATCGAATCAACAGACTCTACAGAAAAATCCCAAGAAGGAAGATTATATTCTAATTCTTTTAAAAAAGGTAAAATAAAACCTCCAAACGCAGCATCGATATGAAAGAAAATATCTTTATCCTCTACTAATCTACCAATATCCTTTATTGGATCGATCAAACCTAATGATGTTGTACCTGCAATACCTACGACTCCACAAGTATTTTTATTGATAAGAGATTCAAAGTGATTTAGGTTTAAATTAAAATTATTGTGTAATTTTGCTTTTCTAAGTTTAATCCCTAGTAAATCAGCAGCTTTATCAAAAGAAATATGAGCAGAAAGAGGTACAACAACTTCAGGATTAGTGATATCAGGCCTTAAATCTTTAGCAATCCTCATAGCTATCAAATTTGCTTCCGAACCCCCCGTAGTGAAAGTTCCAATTATATTTTTTCCGTGAAAAAGCTCACCAATTTCTGCAACCAATTCTTCCTCCAATGTTGCAGTTCCTAAAAACAAACCTGGGTCTCCTAGATTTTTAGAGACATATTTCATATACACCTCAACACCAAAGTCAAAAGGTTCTGTACACATAGATCCTAATATTGAACCTGACTTATATGAATAATCTAACTTTAATTTATCATCGAGAATTCTAAGAATTTCCTGTTTTTCTAATCCTTCTCTTAACATTATTATTTATGTAAATTAGTTTTACTTTCTAAATTCTTCATAAAATAGAAATCTTGAAGCAATTAAAATTTTACAAATTAAAGATAAAATTATGGGAATATTATATGAACAATTTAAGAAAACCGACTAGAATCCCTAATGGAATATTTCTTAATTATTTTACTAAATTCTTTCCCCAAATCAATTTTATAATGATTTGCAATACAGGTTATGGAAAAAAGAAGATCGGCTAGCTCTTCCCCTAAATTAGAAACTGCAATCTTTGATTTTTTAGGTTTATATCCTTCAATTGAATTCACTTCTTTTGCAACTTCTCCTAATTCTTCCATTACAGCACAAATCATTGATAATGGAGGCCAATATCCACCATGTTCACAGATCCAATTATCAACTACTTCTTGGACTTCATCAAGAGCATCTTTTAGTACCATATATATACTATTGTGTTTCTCTATTTATAAAATAGAAAGAGAAAAATTAATTAAAAAGTATACTCTCCTTTTCTTGGTTACCATATTGCCCTTTTTCCGAGATTAAATCCACCAATTAAACTGTGATATCTTGTCATTCTTGAATATATTTTAATTTCTTCAGATTTCAGAATTAGCTTCTTCAGATTTTGCATTCAGCATTTTAAAAATTACCCACTTCTTATTGGGGAAATCAAACAACCAGTTTGCTTTACTTAGGGAGCTATAACCCAATATTAAATCCATAGGAACTTCGGTTGTGGAATTTAAATGAGATAAATCGACACCGGCAACTTTGTGGGGTGGAAACTCATTGTTAGCAATAATGGTTCGCCCCATAATGAACATAGGCGTTTCCTTTTTAACTCCTGTAGAATCCGTACCAACGGATTGTCCAATTTCTTTGAAATACGAGGAATGCTTTTTTATAAAGTTCATGTCCACAATCGTGATTCCTGCACCGGTGTCCCAAACCGCTGTAGCTTGTGTTTTTCCTAAATGAATATTAACGTAAGGATGAAATTTTTTGCCAACAAATAAATCTCGTAAAGTATTTTTGATTTCAATTTCTTCTAGCTTTTTAACCAAAACTCTATTTTCGTCAAAAAGAAAATGAAAACAGTAATCTTTAAGAAGATCCATCCCAATTAAATTTCGTCTGTTGAGAGAATTTTCTGGCAAGCGAACTAATGAAAATTTTTTTTTAAAGATCGGACCAAGTTCAATATAGGGTACAGTAATCAAATCATCATTACTTTCTGCAAATACTCCAGACGAGTCGCTCTTTTGAATTGAATCAAAGGTTGCAGTATAATCATCAAATTGAACACAAGTTCTTGCTGAACCAGTGTCAAGAATAAAGCGATACTTTTTCCTACCAATTGTTCCATCAACATACATTTCGGCAGCTTCGGGATCATCTTCATCAGGCTTTATAATTAAATTGAAACCACTCATCTTGCCTCGTTACAATGTGTCGAAAATAATAATTGAAATTAGTAATTTTGGTTCTATTTATCAATAAATCTCTTTTCCATATAAAAATGTTTATTGTAGGAATAAATTAGTTTATGTAAATTCACTTTATTCTTAAAAATTACTCTAGGGTACTCAAACTAGCTAAATAATATTTCTCGTCTACGAGCTTCCCATTCTGCTCGTTTTCCTGAATTATATCTATTCACCTCACTATAATATCCTGTAACTCTCGAATATACTTTAACGTCTCCAGAACTGCACTGGGGGCAAATAAATTGAGAACCTCGAAACATTTTCCGGCAAGAAGGGCAATAAATAAAATCTGTTGTATATGCAAAATAAGCAGTATTAGTATTAAGGCAAATCTTTTTTGTAAGATCCCATAAACCATTGATATCTGGTTTTTGTTCACCTAACCAAATGTGAGTTATGACACCACCATTAACAATAGGATGAAAATCACCTTGCTTCGTAATTCGTTCTGATAAAGGGATATTAGCATCATACCTGATATGATCTGAATTTGTGTAATATGCTGATTTTCCATTTGATTGGACTATTGCTTTTTTTGGAAAATGCTTTAAATCCAATCTAGCAAGACGATTACTTGTCGATTCTGCTGGTTGTTCCCAAAGAGAATAGTATTTATGATCTCTTTCTGTCATAGAATTACATTTTGCTACCATATAGTTCAATATTTTTTTTCCGAACTCATAAGCACTATTATCTTCATGTAATTCATATCCAGTTAAACTTTTTACGGCTTCATTCAAACCTGTAAATCCTATTGAGAGATTTTGATCTTTTATATTAAAAATCGGTTTACCATTTATCTTACCACTACATAGGGGTAAATGTCCAGTCTTTAGTCTCTTTTCCATTAAACTCCACTTTTTTCGGAGAATTCTTGCAGAAAGTTCCATTTTATCATCTAATATTGTGAAATAATCATCTTTATTTTTAGATAAATAAGCATACCGAGGAAGATTTAGACTAATACTTTGCAATGAGCCAATAGTAACATAATTTTCCCATACATTTGCATTCTTTCTCTTTTCAGGATCAAGAATACATTGCTCAATGATTTGATTTCCACTCAAAAATTTCCTGCAACATTGACTATGAATTTCATCTGGCATCCAATCTGGACACATATTAAGGAAGTAGGGGGTCCCCATTTTTGCTACTTCTTCCATTATTTTTAAGTAAGATGGTTCAAATTCTCGCAACCATTCTTTTTTAATTTTTATCTCATGTTTTGGAAATGCAAAAAGCTTTCCATTATGATCACCTTGAATGTATACATCGGTTAATGCATCAAAGAGTTTAAGACATTCATCTTTATAATCTCCATATTTACCTACTATTTTTCCATGAGGACCAACAGCAGGGATATTTATCAAACCATCTGGTATGGTAGGAGTACAAGAAATTGAAGTAAATGGTACTTGTCCTCCTCTTGCTGCAAATATTTGATTAGTTTCGAAAATTAAGCATTGCATCGATTGTTCAATCTCTCTAACAGTTAGATTACGAGCATAAGGTGCTAAAAAAGTAGTTATATAATCATATCCTTGACCTCCACTGAATTCACCTTGTATTATTCCTAGCCACTTAGCAAGATGAGTTACTGCCACTCGTAAACTTCCTGCTGGACCAGATTTACTGCAATGTGCCCAACTCTCTACTGGAGGTAACCCATGTTCAAGAACCATACGGGGATCCCATTCTTGACAGAATGGCCTTAGATCGAAATATCTCAACATATGTACATGAATATCTCCATATAAATGAGCATGAGCTTCTTCAGAATCCAAAATCCTTAATAAAGCATATTCATCTGATATTCTATTTGCTGCCCAATGATGGATACTTTCAGGATTCATATCTTGATTTGCATTCTCATCTACTCCATATTCTAAAATAGCCTCATAATCCATTAATGGCATACCTATTCTTGTATATAATTTACGTTCATCTTCAAAATGTTGTTCTGATAATATTGAACAAACTATCTCTCTAATATGAGGTCCAGATAAAAAGCGAATTCCAGAAGATATAATTCTTCTTACTACTAATTCTGTAATCTTATCAGCCGATTTTTGATCCAAACCTGTTTCATTTATAAGGCTTTGTTCAATTTTTACTGGATCGAATGATACTACATCACCCTCAGTTCGAAAAACTTGCGGTAATAATTTTGTCAAATATTTACGACTTATTTTTTCATTCTTTCTTTCTTTTAATGCTTCTGAATCTGATACTAAAACCAATGGATATCATTCCTCTTTTTAATTCTTATACGCTTGTTAATTATATAGTGGAAAAATACACTATTTTTAATTTAAATATTTTGTCGGAAATATGAACTGAATTAAGAGAATTATTAACTGTTTATTATCGTTAATATTTTACCTCTTTTGATATAAAAATTTATTTGTTTCTCCAATTTAAACTTATTTTATTAACTCTTTATTTGATCGTTTAAAAATTGTCTATTAAAATTACGAAAAAATTCTTAATCCTTTGGAGTCATTCCAATTTCTAATTTATTAAACCTTAAATTACATTTAATACAAAATTATGTCGAAGAAATCGTAAAAGTATCAACATTTTAGCTGTAAAAACTTTATAAGTATTAATCATAGTTATATTTAAACAAAAAATGATATTCAAAAACTTATTTCTACATGTTGATCATGTCTGATAGAACCACAAATAAAGAAAATATTAACCCAATTAAAATTATTGAAGGAGTTTATCGGAAAACTTTAACTTATAATGATTCTGTTATGTTATGTCATTTTTTACTAGAAAAAGATGCAAAAATTCCACTACATAATCATAAGGAACACCAAATTGGTTATGTAATTAATGGTAAAATCCAGTTCTCAACAGAAACCGATAAGTTTATAGCTATCACAGGAGATAGTTATGTTTTTAATTCTAATGAAAAACACGGGGCTTTAATACTTGAAAAATCAGAGGTTATTGAAGTTTTTCATCCTTCAAGAAGTGATTATAAATAATAATAATTTTTTTTCGTTTTTTGTAAAGGAAAGAGAAAGTTTACCATTGATATGCCGCAATAGTAAAGACAGCTAGTATACAAAATATAAATTCTGCTATTAACCAATCGAGGAAATATTCTTTTTTTTTATCTAGATTATTTTTAATCTTTGAGGCTAGGGCAAAACTGATTGCTGAGTTTGTACCAGTAAAAATTATAATAGTAAATTCTATAGCATCCAACTCTAAATTAATAATATCTAAAACGTTATCTAAGACTATCCAACCACCTAAAAATCCTAGAAGGCCCAATAAAAACAACCAGCCTGAAAACTGAATAATTTTTTTAAAATTTGTATCCAATGCTGAAATTGCTGACGAGCTTACTACTGGTTTTTTCTTAATTTTTGACATTTAAAATTAAAATGTATGCTTTTTGAATATTAAAAATTTTATAATTCTTAATCTTTATGATTTGAAATAATTTTTCAAATTATGGTCTGTTTTTAAAATATAAAATAGCCTTGGCAATATCTCCATTAGATTCTTTTAAAATTGTCTCTGCTTCTTGTTTATCTACATTCGCTTGCGTAGCAACTAGCATGATATCATTTTCTGTTATTGTTGGTTTCCCTTCAGATTCTCCTAATTGCTCAAATTCTTCATAATTTTCTCCACTTTCAATTATTAAGTCACCAGAAGACACCTCTTCACTTTGTCCAATCACTTGATACATTTCTTGACCCGCTTGTTTCATCAGAAAGACTTCGGGTTGATCAATTATCAACGTCTTTTCTGGCCCCTCTATAATAACTCTTGTAGCATCAACTTGATCCATATCTATACCTTGCTGTGCCATTCTTCTTCGCATCTGTCTTGAACCAAATTGTTGCCCATCTCGTTTTACAGCGGGTTGGGGGCGTTTAGGTTTACTTTTTTCTTTATTTTGCATTTCTTTTGGTAATTTTACCACTTTTTCTCACTTTCTATGGGGTTATATCTTAATTTATATAATAATTCGAGATTTAAATTTTTGACTTATAAATACCTTTTCTTATACTAACTGCAATCCCTATAGAAAAGTCCTTAACATACGAACCAGGAACTTTTAGTTTACCAATCCCTAACAATTCATCATCTTGATTTACTACAATTACTTCATCAAAGGGTCTTAATTCACTATCAATATCAACAACATGTTTACAAAAAACATTTCTACCTTTTTTGATGAATTCTGAAATTTCATTTAGCACAATAACTCTTAATCTTGGAACTGAAGCTTTCTTAACAATTTTTTTAGCTGAGAATAGTGTTAAAGTAAAAAAACTATTTGTCGGTCTTAGTATAACTAACAAATTATTGTTATAGAAAACATATCTGATTTTATTTGTGTTTGACGATCTTTCAAGCGAAATCCGGTCAATATCATCAAAAAGGATATCAGTAATATCTTTCCCAAATTGATAATCTGAAATTCCTTTAAGTTGTCTTAGGCCTATAAATAAATCTGTTTCCATATCATAGATCAATAATTAAAATAATTAATTAAAAAGAGGAAAGCAAGTGTTATATAAATAAATTATGAGTAGAGTCGGGATTCAAAAAACTGATCTTTAACTTTATGCATTACTTTATCAACAGCATCAAAAAAATCTTTATTGATGATCATATCTGCATCTTTTCGAATTGCAAACATTCCCGCTTCTGTGCATATGGCTTTGATATCAGCTCCTGTTGCTCCTTCTGTAAGATTTACTAATTTTTTGAATTCTATTGTATCTTCGACATTCAAATTTCTAGTATGTATTTTAAATATTGCTTCTCGAGCTTCATCATCAGGAATTGGAAAATCAATCATACGGTCAAATCTCCCAGGTCTCAATAACGCAGGATCTAAAATATCCACTCTGTTCGTTGCACCAATAATTTTTACATCTCCTCTTTGCTCAAATCCATCTAATTCACTTAATAATTGCATTAGAGTCCTTTGAACTTCTCTATCCCCCGACGTTGCTATCTTAAGTCTTTGAGAACCGATAGCATCTAATTCATCAATAAATAAGATAGTTGGGGCTTTTTCTTTTGCTAAGTTAAAAATTTCTCTAACTAAACGTGCACCTTCACCAATAAATTTTTGCACTAATTCTGATCCTATAATTCTTATAAATGTTGCTTCAGTTTCATGAGCGACTGCTTTTGCTAATAATGTTTTTCCAGTTCCAGGTGGACCAAATAATAATACTCCTTTAGGAGGTTCAATCCCAATTCTTTTAAATAGTTCTGGCTTTTTTAAAGGTAATTCTACAGTCTCTCTTACCTCTTGCATTTGTTCTTCTAAACCTCCAACATCAACATAAGAAATATCAGGAATTGAATCAATTACCTCCATACCCTTTACAAAAGGATCTAATTTAGTCGGTAATACCTCCATAATTGCAAATGTTCTTTGATTTAATGCTACCCTTGTTCCTGGGTCTAATTTTTCATTTTTCACTTTTCTACTAGTATTAACCACAAAACTGGGGCCTGTTGAACTTTTTACAATAGCTCTCCCCTTTTCGTCTAAAAAATCTATAATGGTGGCAGAGACTAATGGAGGTTCTCTTAATCTGTCAATTTCATTTCTTAGACTATGTAATTCTTGTTCAAGCCTTAAGCGTTCTGCGTCTAATAATTGTTTTTCTGTTTCTAAGTTTCTGAGACGCTTCTCTAAATGTCTAGTATATGTTATAAGATATTCTCCATCTTTAGTTTCTTCTTTTTTTCGCTTGTCTTTTGTCGTAGTCAAAAAAAGTATACCCCTTATTTTCTAACTTTAATTTATTTTTTAAGAATATAATTTAATTTAATAATAAACTTTTAATCATTTAAATTTAAGGTTAGTTCTGTATTAGTTCCTAAAAATGTCGATTTTTAAAAAATTTATACTTTATAAAATATAATGAATTTAAAACGTAAATTATAAGAATATTTAATCAAATTTTATATATATACAATCTTTCTTTCAAGAATTAATATTCAATATCATTTTATGCCAAAATCACAATATAATGAAATTGATAAGGAATGCCCTATATGTGGGAGTATTATTTGGGGAAAGGGTCAAAGAGTTTTATTAGAAGGCGCCAAAATAACAGTTTGTTTTAATTGTGCTCAACATGGAATAAAAATTCAAAAACCACCTATAAGCACCCAGACTAAAAAAAAGTACTCTTACGATAAAAAACCATCCTCAAAACGGCAAGTGGTAAAAAAAGACTTTATTGATGATTTTGAAATAAACCCTGATTATGCCAAGAAAATAAGAAATAAAAGGAATTCCCTAGGACTCAATCAAGATCAATTCGCTCAGAAACTGAATGAAAAACCTTCCTTATTAAGAAGAATTGAAGCTGGTAAAGCAGAGCCTACTATAAAATTAGCTAAAAAAATAGAAGATATCTATAAAATAAAAATTTTAAAAAAAACTGATGAGATTGAAGCTAATGTTCAAAATAATAAATTCATGAAAAAATCAACTGGCACCTCTCTTGGTGATATTGCATTTATTAAAAAGAAAAAATAGGTAAAAATGTATAGTAGAACCTATTTTAGGAATTACATTTCTTTATTTTAATTATAGCAGAATTATATGCTCCAGAAAATCCTAACTCTTCTGGTTTGTCAGGAACAAAATAATTAACATTTGGACTTTCACTCGAACTCGAAGATAAACCAGAATATATTAGTGCTGTTTTGGGCTTTAAAATTGGGGATTCTGCTAGGATGTAAATTCCAAATCCATAATCATTAGAAACATGAATTTTACACCCTATATCTAAATTCAGTTTATTAATATCTTCGAATGTCAAAAAAATATTATTAAAATCATTCAAATAACTTTTATTTAATTGTTTTAATTGAGAATGTAAGAAGTGAAAATGAGCGGGAGAGATGAGTAAAAATTCATCTTTTTTCATATTAAATTTACGTGTTAATTCTTTTTCTCCAAATTTGAAATGTGGACCAATTGCTTGAATTTTATTATTTGGAGTTGGAAATTTTAAATCATTGAAAGGAACAGAATTATTTCCAAATAATAAATAATAACCTTTTGAATTAAGATCTTTTTGAATTTTTGGAGGTAACATTCTCAAACTATTTTTAAAAATCGTTTCTTCAGATTCTTGGAATATTTGTGAGTTTTTAAAATCAATTTCCTTTACTAATTGCTGGAAGAACTCATAGTTCGACAAACAATCCTGATATGGGCATGGACCTCCAATATTAATTGATAAACCAGGGATATAATAAGGAGATATTAAATCATATGATTCTAAATCAAATTTAGAGGGGATAACAATATCTGCATATTTAGTTGTTTCATTTAGAAACATATCTAATACAATAACAGTCAAATCTTCTCTCAATAATGCTTTTCTTAATAGATTTTGATTAGGTAATGAACTTGCTGGATTAAAATTATATACAAACAACATCTCATAATTCCCAGACGATAAAAAAGAACCGAGTTCGATTATAGGAATTTCAGTTATTTTCGATTCTCCTTTAATATTAGTTATATATTCTTGAATAGGTTGAAGAATTGGTTTCATAAAATCACTCTGAGAATATATCAATCCAGAACTAGGTTTTCCTAAATTTCCAAGTATCAATTGAATAAGTGAAATACTTTTAACTATTCTTCCCCCAAAGTAATCTTTCTGAACACCATATCCTATATTAAATAAAGTTTTATGTTTGGATTGTATTAAGAATTCAATAAAATTTTGAAATGTTTGAGAATCAATCCCAATTTGTGTTAAAAGCTTCTCTTTATTGATTTTGGATATTTCCTGAATAATAGTTGAGTAAGATTCAACATATTTGTTTAGAAAATCTTCATCATGAGCGTTATAAGCAATTATTTCATTAATAGTCAATTTAACTAACAAATGTTCAGTACCTGGGAAGATATGTAGAAATAAATGAGCTTTTTGAGCAACTAACGTTTTTCGCGAATCCACAACCACAAGTTTAGTTCCATTTTTTAAAGCTTTTTTAACTAAATAATAAGCATGATTATTACTCTCTGAAAGATTGCTACCCCAATTCACTATTAATTTTGTGGAGGGATTTATTATTTGAAAAGGATTTGTCATAGAGTAGGTTCCAAATAACTCTTTAAGTCCAGCACATCCTCCTTCATTGCAGATCCCACCGTTTGTTATTGTTGCGCCTAATTTTTTAAAGAATCTTAAGGGAGCATACTGGGATATTATTCCAGAGTTCCCTGAATAAAAAGCCCCCAAAATAGATTTATTATTATTATTCTGACAAATTTTTTTTACTTTTTCAACTATTAGATTAATAGATTCTTTTAAAGAGATTTTTTTAAAATGGTTTTCAGATTTAGGACCGGATCGGATTAGGGGAGTTTTCAACCGTTCTTGATGATATAATAAATTTTCTCTGTGTTTTAATTTTGGACAGAAAAAACCATTAGTAAATGGATGGTCTTTTGAGGGATTTGCAAATAAAAATTTATGTTCTAAAGCACTATCATTCCAATACCCTTCAAAAACACATGAACCATAACAATCTTTTGAGCAGGTACCAAATCTAATTCTATCAAATGGGTGTTTTCCATTCATAAAAATTTAGGTTAAATTTTAAAATAGATAATATTCTAATTAAAAATACTTGATATAATAATGTTTTTGGTACTCTGCGTGAATTTTCCTAATCAATTGAAATTTTTATGTTTTGGATTTGTCCAATCTTGTTCTTCAATAATTCAATGATAGATTGATTATCTTGAGCTTCAAGGGGTCCTCCGCAATCAGGACATCTAAAATTAAGTTCAAAGGCTTCATCAAAATTATATTTCATGTTTGATTCTTGGCAATTTCGGCAAATAAAGAAATAATTGTTTTGTTCAAATTCTAATCTATCTCTTAATTTACTCTCAATCAATTTCTTTTTTTCAAGAAGAATTTCTTCAAGCAAGTCAAATTCATGCCACCAGTAATAGATAAACCATCCTGTAGATTTATCCCTAATGCGTCTAAATTGAGCAAGTTTTTCAGAATAAAGTTTATAAAGTGTTTTGCGAACTGTATTTAATTTTAAGATTTCAGGATCATCAGATTCGAAATCAATTTCTGTACCTTCAATGCTTTCTTTTATGTTTTCAGTTATATCTTCATCAGTTATATCTTCAGATTCAGATTTTAAAAGCTCCATCCCAACATATATTGCGATTTCACCGCCAATAATATATAAAAAAGATCGTAAAAAAGGATTTAATTCTTTAATATGATTTTGCCTCATTTACTTTATTATTAAAAATTTAATAGATAAATCTTTGATAAAAATTAAATTTTTTTGAAAATCTCTCTCAGAAAATTTTTATCTTAATCCTTAAACAACAAATGAGTATTGTTTTTCAATAATTTCTCCATCAATGTTTAGGCTTCGAAAAAGCTTGCCTTTTCTTATTGCCATTATTCTTAATAGTCTTGAATTTGAAACATTTTTGGGGACTTCAATGTCTGTAATTTTATAATTATTAAAAATAATGAGCGACTTCCAGTTTTTTGGGAGATCAGATTCAAAATCATATAATGCTTTATCTATTAGATTATTGAGATTCTTTTCTGAATTATTAATATATCCTGTACAAAATTGAATCCTTTTATTTACATCATCATCTTCTGCTTTCTTTTTTGAGGGTTGGGGTACATTTTTTTTGGTAGTTACTTTACAAGTTGGATTTAAATTGAATGAAAGTAGAAAATAACTTGTTTCCCTAAATGCTTCAATGCTCTGCAATAATGAATCTTTATTAGCGGTATCAATAATCTCCGCTTTAAAGTTTTTTGTTTGCCCTGTAGATTGCTTAAGATCCCAATTAAATCCTAAATCATTAATTATATTATTAGTATCTGACCCACTGATTAATCGTCCTTTAATTTCAAATTTTTCATTTGGATTTGAAATTCCATCGACTACCAGCTCCTGTATCAAATCCTCATATTCATGGCTACCCTTCAGTGTTATTTTTGCTTTTGTTTTGCTTATTTTCAAAGCAGGACCAATAAAGTCTCCTCTTGAATATCTATAAAAATGCCGATGAATATTCATATGATTATTTGCAGGATTATCCAGAATTGGTGTTTCAATAAGTTTTTTTAGAAAATGCATCTTCTTAATCCATTTGATCTTCTATAAATTTAATTCTAATTTTATTTAATAAATATCAAAAGATTATAATTATAAATTTTATTCATTAATAAAATTAAAAAAAAATAAAACATATCTAAAAATACAGACTACAAAAAAAAATTATATATGTAATATGGCTGATATTCCCTCTCTAACAATTTGGGCTTTAGCATGGGTTTTTCTCATTGTAGGGTTAATTTCTTTAATAATTTTAGTTATATATACTAAGTATGGGAGAGAAATCTCAATTAAGTTATCGATCATTAGCGGTGTAATTTCTGCGGTATTTTTAGCATTTGCGGTTCACTTTTTATTGCTTTCTTGGGGATTATAAGCAAGAAAATCAAATTTACTTCTTCTTTGTATCCATTTTTTTATTCATTAAAGGATTTGAAGAGTTAATTCTTAATCTATCTTTATTTTAATTAACATTGTCAATATTTAAAAAAGAAGAAAAGTTTTCATCTAATAATCAAAATTTCTTTAATATATTTAGATACAAAATTAGGAGTCTAAAATGTTATTTCAAATGGATGCTACTCTTTGGTTTATAATATGGCTTATTTTAGCGACTGTAATTGTAACATTAATTATATATATTGCTGTTTTACTTATAGTGTCAAAAACTAAAGCTTCCGACAAAAAATTTTTAATTATCTTACTAGCTTTCATAATTGTACTTGTAATTCCACTAGTTCTAGGGGCAATTAGCACTGTATTGGCAGTCTTCAGCGGAATCCCATGGAGTGATGGAAATTATTTAATGCTTTTAGTACCAATTATTGGTTTTCTCATAATAATGATTCTTGTCAAATTTCTTCTAGATGTTGCTTGGGATAATTCTGTATGGATATCATTGTTAACGTTGTTTATTTTATTTCTATTGTACACTTTAATACCTGGATTTGCTAGTTTCCTTGGATTTACGTTATAATAAGCAAAAAAATTACTCTAACCTTAATTTTTATTTTTTTCTTAAAATTATTTGATTCACATAAAGTTTTTACATAATTAGAGGATTTTCTAAGTAAAAAAACTAGTAAAGAGTGTCATAAAATAAAAACAAATGAAATTTGGGGCATTAAATTTTTTCTTTTAGTTTTAAGCGAGGCGCTAATCCCAAACTCATCATTTCTTGTAATAGCAATTTAAAAGCGTAAGAACAAACAACCTTGGAAATTATAGTTCCCTCTCCGCAAACTGGACAATACCGTTTGTCTCGGTTTCTGTCATAAACAGCTAGAAGACCACATTTTTCACATACTAGTATTACAGTTCGATCAGATTCATCTAAGAGACGTTCTTTTAATAATAATGCTGAACCATGCCCAACCAAACAATCTCTCTCCATTTCTCCAAATCTTAAACCACCTTCACGAGCACGACCTTCTGTTGGTTGTCTTGTTAATATTTGCACTGGGCCCCTTGCTCTGGCATGAAGTTTATCTGCAACTAAATGATATAACTTTTGATAATAAATTGGTGCACAATATATACCCGCTTCATATTTTTCACCAGTAATTCCATTATACATTACTTCTCTTCCATTAAATTCAAAACCCGCAGCTACTAATTGCTCTTGAAGCTTTGTGATATCGGTCCATTCGAAAGCAGTTGCATCTCCTAATCTTCCTGTTGTACAAGCGATTTTTCCACTGATACCTTCAAAAAGTTGTCCTAAGGTCATTCTTGAAGGCATTGCATGTGGATTAACAATGATATCTGGAATTACTCCTGAGGCAGTGTAAGGCATATCTGCCTGTTCAACAACTAATCCTAATACCCCCTTTTGACCATGCCGGGAAGAAAATTTATCTCCTAATTCTGGAATTCTTAAATCTCTAACTTTTATTTTAACAAGTTTATTTCCATCAACAGTTTCTGAAATAATTACAGTATCAACTATTCCTTGTTCATTGTGACGCATATTTTTTGAAGTTTCACGCCGATTTGGTTGCATTAGTTCAAATTCTTCATATGATTTTATAAATCTAGGTGGAGAGGTTCTTCCAATTAGGACATCTCCTCCATTAACTTGAGTCTCTGGTTCAATTATTCCATCAACTTCGGATAATAATCTATAAGATTCAGCAGATTTGAACCCTCTTACTCCCCTTTCTGGGATCTCAAATTTATCAACTTCTCCCCCAGGATACTTTCTCTCTTCAGCATCATATGTCCTAAAGAAATGACTCCGTGCAAGACCCCTCTCGATTGATGCCTTATTTATGATAATTGCATCTTCTATATTAAAGCCTTCGAAACTCATCATTCCGATAATAAAATTTTGACCAGCTGGCCGTTTATTTATCCCAATAATCTCCATTGGACTTGTTTTTACTAAGGGTTGTTGAGGATAATGTAAAGTATGTCCTCGAGTGTCTAATCTCAAATGCATATTCGCGGCAAATAAACCTAATGCTTGCTTCACCATCCCCGCTTCATAAGTATTTCTAGGAGATTGATTGTGTTCAGGAAACGGAATAATAGAAGCGCAAATCCCCAAAATTGCTGCTGGTGATATTTCTAAATGAGTATGTTCAAAGCTAATATCTTCTTCAAACATCGCTATATAAGCATTTTCTTCTTCTTCAGCATCTAAATATTCAATAACACCCTTTTGAACCAAATCTGACCATATAAATTTTGTTTGCTTTATTTTTTCAATATCTTCTTTTGAAACAAGTAAGTTCTTATTTTTTAAAACAAACAAAGGTCTAGTAGCTCTCCCTGCATCACAATTAATTTGAATTTCCTTTGAATCATGATAATATCCAATATTTACATGTTGCCCAATCTCTCCTTTTCTCCGTTTTTCTCTTAGTTGGCGTATAAACGGATTATGTTGTTGATGAATTCCTACCAATTTCCCGTTTAAGAAAACTTTTACTTTTTCCCCCTTCACATTCTTAACTTCATTTATAGGTATAACTCCTAAATCGATTAAAATATTTTCAATAATTCGCTCATCAGTTCCAACAGATATTATTGATGCTAATCCCAGATTCTTAACTAAACCACAATTAGGGCCTTCAGGAGTTTCTGCTGGACAAATTTTACCCCATTGAGTTGGATGTAGATCTCTAGCTTCAAAATGTGGTTGACTACGACTTAATGGTGAAATTACTCGCCTTAAATGACTTAATGTTCCAACATGATTAGTTCTATTCAAAAGTTGGCTAACTCCTGCTTTTCCACCAACCCAATTGCCTGTAGCTAATGCATGTCTAATTCTTTCTGTTATTACATCTGCTCTTACAGCAGTTTTAATATTCGGGGCTCTACCTCTAACAGCAGTCCTTTCTAATTGATATTTTATATCTTTAACAAGATTTAAAAATGCTACTCTAAACAGGGAAGTAAATAATTCTCCTGCTAATTTCAATCTTTTATTTGCATAATGATCTTTATCATCTGGCTCTCTTAATCCTAAAGCAAGCTCCATTACTTTTTGTGCCATCTGTCCTAAATAATAAGCTTTTTTAATTCTATCCTCTTCCGCATTCCCTATATGAGGTAAAAGATACCGATCTAGAACTTGAAGAGCTCTCCTAATACGATAATCTTTAGTTTGTCCAATTGCTACTCTTTTTCCTATATAATCAAGTGCATTTTGTTGAGATTTCTCAGGATCCTTTAAAACTTGGATCTCTGATGCTACATCTATTACAGGAATCAATTCTTTCTGAATTTCATCATTTTCAGATATTGCTTCAAAAATCTCTCTATCTGAATGTAATCCTAAAGATCTCATAAGAATTGCTAGGGGAATTTTACCTGGAACTGAAGGGAATGAAACTCGTAAATTTCCATCTTTTTTCCTTTCAATTGTAACAGGTGCTCGGAATCCACTTCTCGTTGAAAAAACTTTCGCTTGATGTGTTGCACTCGAACTTCTACTGGCTTCTTCGGCAAGAATTCTATTAGGAGCTAAATCTTCCTGAGTAACGAGGACTCGCTCAGTTCCGTTTATAATGAAATAACCACCTGGATCTAAGGGATCTTCACCCCTATTAATTAATTCAGGTTCAGAAAGACTTTCTAATGGGCATCGGCAACTTTTAAGCATTATTGGAATTTTACCTATATAAATATCAAGAGTTTCTTCAGCTTCTTCTCTCTGTGTTCGCTCATCAATTGTTATGGGAGTCATTTCTAATGCAATATCAGCAGCATAACTAAGCTCTCTAATTCTTGCTTCTATTGGAGTGATTTCCATTGTAGCACCATCAGCTTCTCTCACTTTAGGTATCCCTACTTTAATCTTTCCAAATTTTATCTTAAAGCCAGGTATATCAGGAATTACTTCACCAGATTCATCAACGATCGTCTGCATTTCATATTCAACGAAGTTATTATATGAATCCAAATGTTGGCGAACTAATCCCTTTTCATCAAAAAGGCTTTTTAAAATAACCCATTTATCTTCATTTGATATTTTTCCAGAACTCAAAATACAATAAACCCTAATAAATTTTATTTTTCATAAAAAATTAATCTTAAACTTTTTCCTTTTTTACATATCGATAATAATCTACTGATTTAACAGTTGTCTCCGAATCTCTAACAATTTTTATTATGTCTCCTTCTTTTGCCCCGATAGCGATCGCAACTGGATCTTTTTCAAATATTTGAGGTAAGTCGTTTACATCAATGCGAAATTTTTCCAGAAGATTTAGCGATTCTTCTTTAGTTAAAAGAAGATGTTTAGGGACAAATTTATGGAGTAAAACATCAATCAGTTTCTTTTTAGTCAAGGAAAAAAACTCACTTTTTACAAATGATAAATATTCAAATGATACCAATCTAAAAAATTTTTCGTTTATTTTATCAAAACTAATGGAAATTTATTGAATTATCACTAATGAAAACATCTAAAAACCCAATATCCACTTCGTTTACAAATTATTTCAACCTTTTTATCTGGATAGGTATCCTCAATATATTTCAAAATATAAGGCGCTCCCATTTTTTTTCTTATTACAAATTGAAAAGAACCATTATTTTTTAAGAAATTTTGGACATCACACAACAACTTTAGAAAATCTTTCCTTCCTTGACGTAAAGGAGGATTCATATATATACCATCAAATTTAATATTTTTATTTTGAATAGGTTCAAAATAATTTCCACCTAACGCAATAACATTTTTTGTTCGATCTGGAAGATTAATTTTGATATTCTCTTTAGCGCACCAAATAGCTCGCTTATTGATATCAATTAGATAAACAGAGCTCTGATGTGATTCATAACCTAAAATTATTCCTATTACCCCATAACCACATCCCAAATCCAGCAAAACAGAAGGTTCTTGTGGAATATACATATGGTTTATAAAAACTTTAGTACCTAGATCGATTTTGTTAAATGAAAAGACTCCTGAAATAGTCTTAAAAATATAAAGATGCCTTCTTAAACTTTCAGAAACAGTATTTATTTTTACATCAACATCAGGAAATTTACTATAATAGTGACTTTTGTTATCTTCCATGATATAAAATTAAAATAATTCAAATTTTTATTTTTTCTCTTTCCAGCGCGGGTAAGTTCCCCTTTCCATAAAAATTTTATTAGTTTTTGCCAGTATTCCTGATTTAGCTTTATAAATTTGTATAGCATCCTTCAAAGCTGTACCAAATCCGATTAGTTCTTTTTTTAGAGTCATATATGCAATTAACATATTTTTTTTTATCCTAGCATCAATATAACAAATTCCTGCCGATGCTAAATCTGCACCATGACATAAAGCGTCTACTGCAGTGTCTCTAACATGAATTTTTGGCAAATGAGATACCATTTTTTCCATGGGATATATTATTTTTTTCAAATAATATTCATTACCTTCTAGTTGATAGATTGTATAGGCATCCTTTAAATTCTGTAGAGTTGTCAAATTGTCAGTTTCGCTAAAATTCCCTACCCTAGTTCTTCTAAGTTCAAGCATATGAGCTCCCGAACAAAGAGCTTCTCCTAAATCAAAACAAAATTTCCTCACATATGTTCCTGCTTCACATCCAATTCTGAATAAAATATGATTCTTGTTAACCTCAATTATTTTACTATAATATATCTCCCTTATCCTTAATTTTCTAACAACTGATGACTTTAATGGAGGTCTTTGATAGATCTTTCCAGTAAATAATTTAAATATTTTTTCTAACCGCTGTTGCTTTTCAGGTGTATGTAAATACATTACACCAACATATTCTTTACCAGCATTTAGAAGTGCTGATAACGCACGAGTTGCTTTTCCTAACGCACATGGTAATATGCCAGTAACTTTAGGATCAAGCGTTCCACCATGACCAGCATTTGAGATATTTAAAATTTTTCGAGCCCATGAGACAACTTCATGACTAGTTGGACCACTGGGTTTATCTAGATTTATGACTCCATATTCTAATAGTGTTTCAATACTTCTTTTTTCGGGCTCGCATCCATAATTTGGGTTAGAACTATCCTGGGATTTCACTATTAATTGCTCAGGTTCATCGGATGGTAATTTAAATTCTAATTTTTCCATATGAAATTATTATGAAGAGTCTTTTTAATTTATTATAAACTAAAATATCTCATAAATCTTTCTTAAACTGTATGTTTCATTATGTAATCGAATGAATTAAAAAAAAGGATAAGAATGGCGGGCTATAGGGGAATTGAACCCCCGACCTTTCTTTTTAAGGGAGATCTTCCCATAAATGTCAGGTTAAAAGCCTGCTGCGCTACCTGCCTGCGCCAATAGCCCATCAAGATTTTTTTTAATGTTTAAGCTTGAATTGTATTAGTATAAATCTATAATAATATAAAAATTTTATTTAAATCAGTTTCTTTCCACCATATATAAATACATCTCTTTTAAACTATCAAGATTTAAACCATTTTTTTGAAATGCTCAAATCCATAATTATTTATTTCTTTTTTTTTTCCCTCTTTAGAAATAGAAATATATTCCTCAGAAATTATTCTTCCGATTTTAAAAATATGTCCACCAATAGATTGAATTTCTTTTTGGGCTTCTTTAAGATCGTTGGGATTAATTGTAAATAGATGAATAAATTCTTCCCCTCCATTTAAAACTAAATCTTCCAAGGAAACATTAAATTCATTTGAATAATTAATAGCTTCTTTATCAATTAAATTATCATCAAAATGGATTTCAAATCCTAGATTTGGATTTGATATCATTAGATCTTTTAATGATTTATAAAGACCATCAGAGGAATCTATGCTTGAGGTTGCTAATTTCTTTTCTGCTAATATAAATGCTTCATTCACAGAGATTACTGGTTCTAAAACACTCATTATTGATCTTTTATATGTAGGAAAATCATTAAGATCTCCCTCTTTTTTTAAAAGAATATTGAATCCTACTCCAGTCAATCCAAACTTATTATTCACAACCAAAATATCACCTATATTTATACCCCTTCTATATATTATTTTTGAGGGTTTTTTGAAGCCAAAAACAGTAGGATTTATTATTAATTCTTTTGTTTCATTAATATCTCCTCCAATATATTCCATATCAAATTGTATACTGCAATCTATAATCCCATTTACTAATTCTATAAAATTTTGTTTTTTAAGTTCCTTTGGCAAGCCAAGAGATATAATTATCCCCCTTGGTTTAACACCTTTAACAATTAAATCACTCACATTCATTACAACAGATTTTCTACCGATCTGATACGAATTCATTAAAGAGGGTACATCGGTGGTAGATACTAACATATCAGAATTTAGAACTAATTTTCTATCTGATTTCTTATCTTCATAACCAAAAAAAAAAGAATCATCACTTACTAACTCTTTTCCAGTCTTTTTTAAAATTAACTCTTCAATTAATTTAATTATCCTAATTTCTCCTAAATTTCCTATGTGAATATTTTTATTCATAAAATAAAATTTAAAATTTCTTTACAATTATGATTTTTGAATAATCTTATGTTTTTAAAATTTCTTTGCCTCTGTAGCTTAGGGGTTACAGCAACATTTAAAGTCATTTTGATGAAAATGTCAAAGATTCGTAATCTGTAGGTCGGGGGTTCAATTCCCCCCAGAGGCTTTACTCATACTTCTTCTGTAAAAATAAAACGTTTAATCATTTGTAAAGCAAGCATTTTAAAAGCATCATTTATATTTTCACCTGTTTTAGCCGATGTCTCAATAAATGAAAGATTCAATTTTTTTGCCAGTTCTTCTCCTTGTGTTGTGGATACAACGCGATTACCTTCAAGGTCTATCTTATTTCCAACGAGAATCATCGATATTGTTTTCGAGACGCTTTTGATTTCACTAAACCAATTTTCTAGACTTTCAAAAGTCTCCTTACGAGTAACATCATAAACTAAAATTCCTGCTTCCGCATTTGCAACGTATGTTTGCCTAACTCGCTTAAATTGCGCCTGTCCGGCTAGATCCCAGATAACAAATCGAACTTTTGATTCCAATTCTTGAAATTCACATTCTTTCTTCATAATAGATGTGCCTATTGTAGATTTATAATCAGTCTGAAACGAATCTTCAACAAAACGATGAACCATACTAGTCTTCCCTACTCCTCCTTCACCACCAAGGATAAGCTTAAAAGCATATTCTCCAGATTTTATCTTAATCTTTTGAAGTTTATCTACTTTTCTCTCGATATTTTCAGATTTTATTTCAGAGATTAATTTAGGAATTACTGGACTCACTGATCTTCCATCAAAAATTCGAGCTATTTTCTCTGCAGCTAAATACGCATAGGGAAAAACAGGATCTACCATAGCAACTGATTTCAATACAGTTACAAAAATAGCCTCAGGACCGGCTTCACAAAAAATGAATCTTTGCTCTTCTGTGTCAAATGTTCCCGTTCCAAAAGAACCAGAACTAAATTCTTCTGTAATTCTAGTCAAAACGGGTTCTACTAATGCACTTACTCCTCCAATAACATCTTCTTCTACCTCTGAATCTGAAGATCCTTTCAATGCAGACATTACTAATCCTTCTCTATTTACAATAAGAGTCGCGATTAAGTTTTCTCCAATCTCCTGTTTATACCATTTGAGTAATGCTTCAAGTTTTTTTCGATCGACTGACATCAACTTACAACCTTTTTACTTTGTTTGCAAATGCTTGATAAAATAACTGAAATATATTATTGTATATAAAACGTTTGTTATAAAAATTTATAGAAAACAAAAACATTCAATAGAATTAGATTTTAAAGTTCAGAATTAATAAAATAATTTGAAATGAAAAAAATATTAAAAATTAAATTCATTATCTTATTTCATATATTCTAAATTATTAAAACATAAATTGTTTTAGAATGCAGGAGTTGCCAAAATACTACGGAATTCTGCGTTTATGGCTAAGCCTGGTCTACGGCGCTAGAATAATACGTAATAATACGTTTATGGCGTAACTGAGGTTCTAGTGACATAGGTCTTCGAAGGAAACGCTTCCTCGGCCTAAATTCGTGGGTTCGAATCCCACCTCCTGCACATTATTTATAAAATCAATAATTTTAAACTTATGGTGAGTGAGCAAATAAAATAAGCATAATCAAAATAAAATCGTCATCTTCAGCCATATATTTACATTGAATTTAATTTTTTTGATTTGTGTTACCTAACTCAATATTTTGATAGGTTTAATTTCTATAATATGAGAATATATATTTGTATCAATTCTCTTTAATAATGAATTAGAATATTATAAAAAAAATTTTATGAGTGATTCCTATTTCAAATTTGCAATTATATGATGAATCAAAAACTATGGAACATATTCATTCTTTGACATTTAATAGAACAGCTTCATCTACAGGAGAAACTGAAGCTTTAAATTATATTGAGAGAGAATTAATAGAAAATAATCTCAATCCCGAAGTTGAACATTTTAATTGGATGGGGCCACTAACTATTCTTATGAGGACAAGCTACATTCTTATACTTATTAATTTAATTCTTTTCCGCATGATTTTGATTATAATTATTTACTTCATTATAAAGAACGCGTTTGCTAGGTTGCGTGAGCTTAGTTTCATAAATAAGGAGGAATCCAAAAGCATCTTTACGTTAATTAAAGCTAGACAGAAAGTGCCAAAAAGACCATTGGTTATTATAACTGCTCATTATGACTCTATCTCTGCAAATCTTCCATATAGACTACAGGTTGTTATCTTTTTCATTTACAGATTAATAGTTTTTTTTTATGGTATAGTTTTTGTTGTTTTTGCAGCCATATTTTTCCTCGATATTTTTAGAGTAATTCCTGTAACTAGTCTATTGTCAGTTTTTATAGCTTTTTCTTCAGTTGGTGGAGCCTTAATTTCAGTCCCTATCTTATATTTAGTCTTTAGAGAACGGCCTTCATCTGGATCAATTGATAATGCAAGTGGAGTTGCAATTTCACTTGAATTAGCAAAAATTTTCAAAAAAAATCCTCTCGAAAATACGGATGTTCTGATATTATGGCCTGGAGCTGAAGAATGGGGTTTAAAGGGTTCAAAAGCATTCTGTAAAACTCATTTTAAAAGCCTTAAAAAGATATACGATCTTGACAAATCATTTAATATTAATATTGATATGGTAGGTTCTTATATTGGGCTTTTAAATAAATCTGGACTAATATTTAGACGTAAAATGAATAAGAATTTAAATGATATCTTTGGAGCAACAGCAAGTCAATTAAATATCCCATTAAAGATTTACAACAAGGCTATTAAACCTAAAAGTGATTATATACCTTTTCAAAAATATGCTAAAAAAACAAACACAAAATTTCAAGTCAGTTTCTTTCATTCAAGCAAGGATTCTAAATACATTCATTCATTGAAAGATAGTCCTGACAAATGTTCTTTAGAAAACTTGAACGGTTGCCTAAATATTTGCCATCAAACTTTAATAAGCATTGATATGAGGGTAGAGGGAGTTAAAAAAAGTCAACTAACTTATGCTGTCTAATTTTTGGATTATTTGTCAAGCTTTCTATATATTCCTCAATTAATTCCATTCTTTGCTTCGTGTAATTATCTAAATTAAAATCTGTACATATTTTTAAAGCACGAGGTATATATTTTTGAATACCACCACGATTTACGGTTAAAATAACTTTATTTCCACATTTAGGGCATTTTCCACTATTTACTAAAGGCGGACGTCTGAATTTTTCATTACACTTGACACATCGAAACCCTTGAACCGCAAACTTCCTCAAATTACCAAGTATATCTGGATTAAAATGTGTTGTTAAAATCTTCTCAGCTACATTCTTTGCATCCACAGCTTTAATAAGTTTTGCTAAGTGAAGTTGAGCTTCAATTTTATCATCCATAGTCTCGTATAATTTATAGGCTGTTGTTGTTGGACCTTCATTGATATTGGTTGTTGGGATATTGAAATCAATGTTTTCATATTGTTCAGCTGTTCCTAAACGACTTTTAACTAGGTGCATTAATGATTCTATATCAGATGGAGGACTATATTTATGCGTCGCCTCATAGAACTCTAGTGGATACCGATCTAAAGTGTCTAAATTATGAGATTCAACATCTATTTCGTTAGGATCTAGTTTTGTGCCGATTACTAAGGTTGCATCCATTCTTCCACCAATTTTACTTGGAAGATAGTGTCTTGAAAAATTTAATAAGGGATCTAGAAGTAGCATAATTCCATCTTCGTCTCCATCACAATTGCGTCTTTTTGCTGCATGCCAATAAGGATGCGCGTATATCGCTCTCGCAGGTGTAAATCCAATTATTCTTCCTATTATACCAGCACTAGTATGAGGAGCTAATCCTACTGCTAGATGCCCAAGTAGGTCTTCTCTAGTTGACACATTATAGAAAGGTTCCTCTTTATAAAATAACTCCAATTCATCATCTAAGAAATTAGCAACTTTAATAAAATATTTAGCACAATCATCAGAAAGAATAACATCTTGAACTTTCAACTCTAAAATCTGATTTTCATCAATAAGAGGTTTTTCATTAATATCTTTTTCATATCCCATCTTCCTTAATTTCTCAATAGGAGTGTCAATCTCTTTTGGTTTAAAATGAGTTAATGGTATATCTGTAGCATCATATCTTATTTCAGCAGTTTTATAAACCAGAACATCGTTTTTTGCTCTCAGTATTCCTTTTTCTATGGGTTCCGGAACTTTAAATTCATTAGTTAACCCGATAATACCTTTGAATTTTGGAGGTAACGTCATATTAAGTGATTTTAAAGCGGAGTTTACGTACTTTCTAATATTAAATTTTGCTTCAGTTGAGCTTTTCAAAGTTTCATGACATTTTGAACATTTATCTTCGAAAGTAGGATGAAGTATCTTACATCGCGGACAAATTTTCTGTAATTCGGTATGACCACCACAATTATAGCAGATATTAAAAATACTTGATTTTCCACAATTCACACATTTTTTCCTACCTACATCGATTTTAATCTTACCGGTTTCTACAGCATTATTTTTATTTCCAAAATCGAAAGATTTCTTTTTTTTTGGGCTTAAACCATTAATATTATTTTTTCGGGCACTAAATCCCATAGCTTTTTCAAATAATCGTGAACTACCAACAGCATCACTCAATGGAAATAAAGCATGAATCCCTTTCATACTTTTTCTTTCTGACTTTTCTGGTCTTCCCATTCGGGACCCCATAAAGTGTGGAGCTTTATTTTTGATTATAATTGAAGAAACATTAAAAAAATAAGTAAAAACATCATCTTCTTTGTCTATTTTTATTAACTTTTTTTCTTCTAAGCCAAATATTTCTTTATATATAAAGCTCTTTTTTAAACTTAAAAGTATTTTATTATCCTTTATTTTATGAGGTACAAATGCTTTATCCAGTATTTTTTTAATTGTTTTTTCATATCTTAAGGTAATTCTTTGTTCGAATCCAGAAAAATTCTTTATAAGTGCATTTCTTAATATATTCAAATCCTCTACGGTAATATTACCCCAGAAATCTAAATATAGAGGATGTAAGGGAATGTCATAATCTCTTGAGATGTTAATAGCCTCCGCTGCGGTAGGTATATTTTCAAATGGATTTTCAATGAAAGGTTTTAGCCCTTTATCTATTATTTCTAAATATTTAATAGAGTTTTCTAATTCTAATGCCCACCATTCTTCTACATACCCTGATGGTACTAATATATGGTTATTTTCCGTAAATTCACCATATCCAAACAATAAATCCCCTAAAAATAATACCCTTTTAATATCTGGAAATATTTGTTTGGCTTTTGCAGTATTTGAAACTTTTATCACAGAACCATCCTTAAGTTTTACTATAGGAGGTTCAATACTATCCACAGGGCATACACTTGTGCTTTTTCCAGGACGTTCAATTCTTAATTGTGTTCCAATGGCAACAAATTCATCTAAAATAACCATTGTAGCAGGATGAATTCCTCCAGCTGCTAAACCAGTATTTCTGGATCGCCCGTATCTTATTCTATGACCACCTATTATTGAGGGGTGACTGAAAACTGGTCGTCCTGCAATTATGTCAGCAACATATTTAGAATTAGGAGGGATTTTAATTTCTTCTCTCAAATCTTGTTTTTTTTCTTTATCCACCTTTTCTTGGTTTTGAGCAATCTTTTTCAATTCGGCAAGCCAATTCCACCCTTCCAAATTCATAGCATTTGCAATTTTAAGTAATTTTGGGGCTTTAAGAAGAATTCCATCATTTAAAACCAAACAGGCTCCACCTCTTATATGAT
Source organism: Promethearchaeota archaeon (assembly GCA_016839635.1). The sequence continues at coordinate 63,331 of JAEOTV010000287.1, forward strand.
TTGTTTCAATCCGAGGTAAATCTCTAAATGCTGAAACTTCGTCATCTTCGGTTGAATCTCCATTTATTTCTATTGGTAAATGACTCACAGCATATCTAATTTCTTTGTTAGATGAAGGATATTGTAAATGGACATTTCTGTCATATAGTTTAACTTCTTCTACATATCTGCCAATTTCTGCTTCAGTGGCCTCATATTTCGGAATATTTGATTTTCTTCTTACATAATCTGCAATTAATACACACAAAGCTGCTGTCGTTCCTCCAGCGGCTCTAATTGGTCCTGCGAAATACAAGGATAAATATTTTCTACCTAAACTGTCTTTTCGAATTAATATTTTAGAGATACCTTCAAGCGGCGCACTCACAACTCCCATTGTCTTTATAGCTAATCCAATTCTTATTGCTCTGTTAACTCGGGCTTCTAAAGAATCAAAATTTCCAATTTTATTATCTAAAATATCAGCAACTACCTTGAAAACAAGTTCATCCTCACTTAAACCTTTCCTTTTTAATGTTCTTATTACGTCTGCAACACCTTTTGGACCTACAAGCTTTTCAACTCTACCAGCTAGATCTTTTGCTTGAGGAGACTCTACTTCTAATTCAGGATCAAGTCCTTTTTGACGTGCATGTTCTGCAATTAAATAGCATTCATCAACTTGTTTTTGAATTGAATTAAAGTATGATTCCATTGTTTTACTCATGTCCACCATAAAATTACCAATTTTTAAAATTGAGAAAATCTAAAATATTAAAACTAGAAGTTATAATAGTTATTTTTCTGAATTTAATTAAATTCATTTATTAATCTGCTATTTCTTTTATAAAATTAGGGAGAATGCCAATTTTCTACAGTCTCTACTTATAAAAGGAAATTTGTTTTTCCTTTAATAAAAAATGATTTAATTTCATACTTCAATTAATATAATAATTCCATTACAAACAGAATACCATTGAAAGACGATAATTTAAATGAAAAGGAAAATGTTATCAAAGAATTAGTTAATTCTGGGATTAATATAACACCATCAACTTTAGAAATTCTTCTAAATTTAGATCATCCCTTAAAGAAAGTTAAATCAATAATAAAGAATGCTAGCTTTCTTCCGAATTTTAATAGTCATCTGACAGATGAGATTTTCCAAAATATTTCAAAGGATAAATCACAGAAATCATTAAAAAATGTGCTAATTAAAAAGATAGAGTCAAAAATTACTCAAGAGAAAGATTTAAAACCAGATATTAAAAATGATATATCCATTTCATCAAAAGCAGCAATAAATGAGAAGATCCAACAAAAATCTCAAGATTACATTAAAAATACTTATGATAAAGGAAATAATTTAGCTTTAAATAAAGAAAAAACGGTTTTATATAATCATCAAAGTGACACAACGAAAAATTTAATAAAAAAGAAAATTCAGAGAACCACATTTGAACAATCGAGATCATCTCTGGCTTATAAACCATTAGCAAAGGATTTATCGTTTTCTTATAATATTTTAAAAGATCCCACTGGTAAACTTTATACAAGTGGGGATTATGAAGATTTCTATAATTTAACCGTAGATAAATTCAATAAACTTCGAAATTTAATCAGGAAAAGACCTGATGTTCTTTCAGCAAACAATATTAATAATGTTTTAAGACTAACAAATAGCGTAGAAGTTTCAGTAATCGGATTAGTCAATGAAATCCGAAAAACTAAAAATGGAAATTTTTTTTTAACTTTAGAAGATCTTACAAATAAAATTAATATAATTATTCGTAAGGATTCAGAAAATCAAGAAAATGTAAAAATTGCAGAAAGAACTATTAATGATCAAATAGTTTATATCCAAGGAACTTACAAACCAGGAGAAAGAGGGAAAAGTGGAATTATTTATTGTAACTACATATCCAAAATTGATATTCCAAGAGATTTTGAACCTAATTTATCACCAGATCCAATATCTGTTGTTTTAATTTCTGATACTCACATCGGGAGTAAAGAATTTGAGGAAAAACTTTGGGAAAGATTTATAAAATTCTTAAATGGTAAAATAGGTAATAAAAATCAAAGAGAACGAGCTGGAAGAATTAAATATATTATAATTAATGGTGATTTAGTTGATGGTATTGGTATTTACCCTACACAAAAAAGTGACCTTTTGATAACAGACATACATAATCAATTTAAAAAAGCAGCAGAAATTCTTTCTGGAATTCCAGATTATATTAAAATTTTTTATAGCTCTGGGAATCACGAACCTGTGAGAAAAGCACTTCCTAGGCCTGCGGTGCCAAAAAAATATTCAGCAGAACTTATAGATATTGGTGTATTATGCATTGGAAATCCCTCACTTATACAAACACATAATGTAAACACATTAGTTTTTCATGGTGATAGCATCCTTGATTTAAATATGATGATTCCTGGCTTAGACAATAATAAGCCAGTAGATACTATGGTTGAATTATTAAAATGTAGGCATTTAGCACCTATTTATGGAAAAAAGACTCAAATTGCACCTACAAATAAAGATTGGCTTGTGATAGATAAGATTCCTGATATTTTTCATACAGGTCACATTCACATTAATGGAATGGATTATTATAATAATATTGCATTAGTTAATTCTGGATGTTTTCAGTCACAAACAGATTTTATGAATTCTTTAGGTATACATCCTACACCAGGAATTATATCTATTGTTGATTTAGAATCTTTAAGAGGAACTCAACTAGATTTAAAGAGCAATATTTAATAAATCAAAAAAATTATATTATCCTATGAATTTCGCAGTTCCTCGCACTAATACTTCAGAGATGTTATTATATATTTGGAAAATAATTGACCTCCCTTTTATATTACATAAAGATTTACTTTATAGAATTTCTTTTGATTTATTTCTTGATCCCCCAGAAAAAGTTGAAAAATTTATTAATAAGTGTATTGAAGATAAATTGTTTATTAAAGATGATAACCAAAATCTTAAACTATCTGAGGATTTAAATAGTCAATTACAAAATTGGCAAAGTCAAAGAAAAAAGGAAGTATTCGAAAAAATTAGAACAGCAAATAAAGTTAAAAACTTAAAAAATGAGATCTCAAAAGATTCAACAAATTTTAGTGTTCTGATTAATGCTTTCGTCGATAAAGCAACATTGAATAGGTCTGTATCCGTTTCTGATACGGCTTTTAAAGTATTAAAATATGATCGCTCTAAAGGAACTATTCAATCAGAAGTAGAAGGTTCTAAAGAAGAATCATACATAATAGAAATTAACACTAACGATAAAATAATTCGTCATAATTGCCATGACTTCGAAACACGAAGAGCTGATAACAAAAAATTCTGTAAACACTTAACAAAACTATTCTTGTTATTAAAAGATAAAAATGAGAATCTTGCTGAATTCTTTCTTAGTAAACTTGCAGAAAATATTGATATGTGGGATTTTACCGCCTAAATTAACTTTTTGAATATATTATTTTTTAGCTTAACTTTATCTGTTTGTAGAAAAACAGGTTTATGATTCAAAATACCTTTTATCTTTTCAATCTCCAATAAAACCATCACTAATAGTTCCGAACCGATATCAAGTTTAATTATTTTGGTTCTTCCATAATGCCCCATGGATTTTATTTCGGCTGAGATTAACCCTGCTAATGATAATTCATTAATATAATCACTTATTCTTCTTTTAGTCAATTCTCTTATCCCCGGTATTAGCTTTCTGATCTCTGAGTGAACATCATAGATATCTCCAGAAATAATTACATGCTCAGGACTGAATTTTGATATTAGATAAATTGAAGTCAATATGAGTTGTGCTTGTAGTGGCATCCCTTTAATATATTCCATGATATGGTCATTTTCTAAATCTTCTTGAGCCTTTTTTACATGTTTCGGTGAAACGATTTTATTTTGATCTCTCTCAGCTAATTCTCCCGCTTTCCTTAATAATTGCAGTGCTTTTCGAGCATCTCCATGCTCCTTTGCTGCAAGAGCAGCACATAATGGAATAACTTCCTCCTTCAATACACTCTCTTGAAATGCTATTTTTGCTCTTTCAATCAAGATATCTCTCAACTCATTTGCATCATAGGAAGGAAAAACAATGTGTTCCTCGCCTAAACTCGATATTATTCTTGGATCTAAATTCGCTCGAAATTTCAATTTATTTGAAATACCTATCATGCTTGTTTTACAATTATCTAAATTCTCATTTAATCTTGTTAAGTCGTACAAAATCTCATTTCCGCCTTTCTTATCAACTAAAATATCTATCTCATCTAAAACCAAGAAGCATACTGAATGTCCAACCTTTAAGTCTAATAACCCCAGAAGTTTTTTGAAAATGATATCTTTTGGTAAACCTGTGGGAGGAATTTTCTCCCGTCTGGATATTGTGTTATAAATGTGAGCTAAAATACGGTAGGGAGTTGAAATAACATTACAGTTAATATAAATCCACCATGGTTTAATTTCTGAGTTTTGATGTGCTAACTTTTGGCTAACATATCTTATAGTCGCTGTTTTTCCTGTACCTGTCATTCCATAACATAGAAAATTAGGAGGTGTATCACCTAATAATGCACACGCAGTCTTTTCGGCAATATCTCTTATTTGCGAATCACGATGAGGTAATTCATCGGGGATATAAGATGAATCTAAAGCATCTCTGCTAATAAAGATTTTAGACCCCTTAAGATAATTCTTATAAAATTTGTCGATATTAAATTGATGATCATGATTATTCTTTTTCAACAATTATAACTCCGCTACTCCATCTTTTTAATAGAAATTTTTGCACTCGAAATTTATGATATTTTAATTGCATATTTAAAATTTCTACTGCATATTTAAAATTAATTATTAATCTTTAATTTAATAGAAAAATGTTAAAGCCTTAATAGCTAATTTTGAGGAATCTTTTTAATAATTTATAATATTATTGTCGGTATTTTAAAAGAATATTATTTATGAAGCAATATTTATTAAGATCTTATTAATAACTATTTCTATTAAAAAAAGTTTAATTCAATTAACTATTTATTTTAATAATTTAAAAACACTCATATTAAGGAATTTTGAATCTTGTCAGCTGAAACTATTATATCCGATACTGAAAAAAACCACAAAAAGATTGCAGTTATCTTGGCAATAACATTTGCATGTTTGATTTTAGGTAGTTTCCTTGTAATTACATTGCTATTCAATTGGGCTGATTGGGTTGCTTTATTAATATTTAGCCTTCTAATCATTGTTCCCGCATACATTTCAAATGCTTCTATGGTGATAACTGGGGGAGGTAAGCCAATTGATGGTGGGAAATATTTTCGAGATGGTCGGAGAATATTAGGGGATCACAAAACGTGGAATGGATTAAAAGGACCATTATACATTGGAATACCAATATCTTTTTGCATATTTCTCCTTTTTAATGGATTATGGGAACCAATTAATGGAATTATTATTGATGCAACCTCCCAAGGACAATATTCTCTTTATTTTAACATTAATATCTTTAAATATTATTTTATAGGTGGAGAATTTCCCGTTAATTTCCTTGTTTTATTTATACGCATTTTATTAGCTTCATATGGTGCGGTATTAGGTGATTTATTTGGTTCTTTTTTAAAAAGAAGATTCGATATAAAAAGTGGAGCACCTTTTTGGATAGTAGATCAGCTAGATTTTGCCTTAGTAGCATTATTATTTGTATCTATCCCAGGATTCATAGCACCAAATCTCTTCTTCTTGCCTGATCTTTTCATTATCACTTTTCTAATAATTTTAACTCCTGCAGTAAGCATTATAGCGAATACTGTTGCCTATGTCATTGGTTTAAAAGATGTGCCTTGGTAAGATGCAACAAAGTAGACATATTATTCCTTGAATTTACACTTAACTTTTAATGGAGCACTTTGGTTTTCAAAAATAACAAAATTTTCAAATATTTCATTTACTGCTCTTATATAATCTCCATTACGCCCTATAGCAATCCCTCTTTCTTGAAAAAATAAAAAGTATACTGAAATTTCTCTATTTTTAGATTGATTATCAAACTCTATTTTGATATTTTCAATATTCAAATCAGGAAAAAAACTAAATAACATATTGATTAGTGTTTTTTCAATTCTTATAATTATTATCTTTCTATTCCCGATTTCTCTTCTCATGGAGTCTAAATGCACTTTGGAGCAAAAATAATGTTGCCTCTTAACGAAAAAAAAGATAAATTGCCTTATAACAACAACAAATTCTGGATATGTTCCTTTTGTTTTTTCAAAAAAATATTCACACAGTTTTAGTTCAAAATTTGAATATTTTTTTTTAAATGATAATAACTGATAAAAAATTAAGTCATCCGCAATTGTATAAAACATACTCTAATATTTTTTATTACCAATTTAAACTACTAAGAAATTTAAATAATTAGAAAAATCTTATATATATCAAGGACTTTTAGAAGATACAATTTTACTCAATTAGCTAAATGAAGATGAGGAAAGTAGGCTATAAATTTTTAGATCACACCGCTGATGTTTCAGTCGAAGCTACAGGCACAACCTTAGAAGAAGCTTTTGAACAAACTGTTTATAGCTTAATGGAAACAATCACGCCTAGTTTAAGATCAATATCACCTAAAATTAAAAGAATCATAACAATTGAAGCTGAAGATAAGGAAGCCTTATTATTTGACTTTTTAACCGAATTTCTTTATATTTTTGACGTAGATGGACTAATTTTTAATGAAATTGAAATTCAACCAATAAAAATAAACCAAAAAAAATATCTTATAAATGCTGTTGCTAAAGGAGAAAAGTTTGATAAGTTTAAACATGAGCCAGGTACTGAAGTTAAAGCTATAACTTATTCTTTTATGAATATTGAAGAAAAAAAGAATAAAGTTAAAATAAATATTGTATTTGATATTTAAATCAAAATTAATAATCAGAACAAATTAACCCTTTACTACACCTATAGGAACCAATCTTACTATTTTTTCAACGATTCCAAGATCATGGCTCACTTGAACAACCTGATCTATGTCTTTGTATGCACCAGGAGCCTCTTCAGCAATCACTTTCATCGAAGCTGCTCTTACCATGATACCTTGTTTGTTTAGATTATCTTTAACATGCTCTCCCCAATATTTCTTAGTAGCTTTTGCTCTAGACATTATTCTTCCAGAACCATGTGCTGTAGAACCAAATGATAGATCCATAGCATTTTTTTTACCAACACAGAGATATGAAGCAGAACCCATAGTTCCTGGGATTAATACAGGTTGCCCTACGGATTTATACTCAGGTGGTAGATCAGGATGATTTGGTGGAAATGCTCTAGTAGCACCTTTTCTGTGAATGTTTAATTTCATTTTCTTACCATTAATTTCATGTTCTTCAATTTTTAAAATATTGTGGCAAACTCCATAAACCAAATGTAAATCTAAAGCGTCTATATCCTTCTTAAAGGATTGTTGAAAGGACTCTCTTAACCAATGTGTAATTAATTGACGGTTGGTAAATCCAAAATTTGCAGCACATGCCATTTGTTTTAGATAGTTCTGTGCTTCAGGTGTATTTGCTGGTACACAGGCTAATTCTCTATCAGGAACTTTTATATTGTATTTTTTCATTGCTTGTTCAATATTGCGTAAAGAGTCAGAACATACTTGATGTCCAAGAGCTCTGCTTCCTGTATGAACCATAACTGTAACTTGATTCTTATCATGTATTCCTAACGTTTTAGCAATACTCTGATTATAAATCTTGTCAACTTTTTGTATTTCTAAAAAATGATTCCCGCTTCCCAAAGAACCAAGTTGTTTTATTGCACGTTGTTTTGCTTTTTGCGAAACTAAACTAGCATCTGCATCCTTTAAACATCCATTTTCCTCTAAATGATTAAGGTCCTCTTCAATAGCATAATCATTGTCTACAGCCCATTTCACACCATTATTTAAAACTGCGTCTAACTCTGAATAGCTTATATCAAGTTTTCCTTTCGATCCTAACCCTGAAGGAATATTCTCAAAGATTCTATTCAACAGATTAGGAAGCCCACTCTGTACATCATTAAGAGATAAATTGGATCTTAATAATCTTACACCACAATTAATATCGTATCCTACACCGCCAGGAGAAATCATTCCTGTCTCGGCATCTGTCCCTGCAACACCTCCAATACAAAAACCATATCCTTGGTGAGCATCTGAAAGAGCAATCGCATGTTTTTGTATTCCAGGTAAACAGGCAACGTTACAAATCTGATCTAATGTACGATCTAACCGTATTTTATCAAAAATATAAGCATTAGCATAAATCTTTACGGGAACCCTCATCTGAAATTTCTCGATATTTCCTTTAATCCGTACCATTAATGTTTTTGGAGGAATCTCATAGATATTCTCATCAATTTTATTAACATTCATACTATCTTTATAAGTAAAACAATTTTCAAAAATATTTTCCTTTATTCTTATAAAAAGCATAAAAATAAATTTTTAATGAAATAACTAAAATTTATTGAGTTTAAGTGGTAATTTAATAAATATCAACTAAAAAAAGAGTTAGTAAAAAAAACAAAAACAACCTTATTTTATATCGATAAATGAAAGCAAACCTAAATCGTCTAAACTTTTTATAATTTTCTGGATTTCTGACTCTGGTCTTCCTCCCTCTTCAGCAATCTCAGAAATAGTATGAAATCCATCCGCTAAGTGCGCAATCTTATATTCCTTCTTATCCAGAAATCCCTGCGTAATAACTTGCTTTGGAAGCCTCTTCGCTGTCCACTCTGGCTTCTGATCACGAACTTGACGTAAATCTTCCTCCGACAACACTAATCCCTTCTTTGCAATCTGCTTCTGGGATTTCTGAAAGTCTTTCTTAAAAATCTTCAAAATAGGAAGCTTCAACTGGATCTCAGCAAGTCTACCATGATGTAAAATATCGTCAATAACTTGGTCAAAATCCCGGAAAATACGGACATCTCCAGACCAATTTTCAAGCTGATCACCAAATTTATCTACAAACTTATCAATGATATCGGTTAGGGCTCTATGTGTAATCTTTGCATCATCATTTTTATCAGCAGCGGCAGTTATTAAGACACCCTCTTTAAAGACTAAAAGTAAATAAAACACCTGCATGTCAATTACTTTCAATTCTCCAGATCCCTTCGAGAATTCGACACTAAAATCCTTTAATGCTGTTAGAAAACCACTAACTAAATCTTGATTAAACTCAATACTCCCATACTTCCGATGGATTAAGCAAATACCTGTGTATTGGTGAATTAGGTAAACATTATGTAACAAGTTTTTACATACCTCAGTTATAATATTTTAATTGTATATTTAATAGAATTTTACTAATTTAAATTTCTTTATAAGAGATTTAGATCTTTTTTTTTTATGATTAGTTTGGAATATGGTTAATAATTATCTTTTGATTTAGATATTATCTTATATCTCTATTTTCTATTAAGGATTAAAGAAAAATATAACAAACTCTTTACTACTACTTGTATTAATAGTGAAAAAAAAAAATCAACTTGATTTATTAATTAAAATTAAATTCAAAAAATAAAAAAAAAAGAAGTTGATTAATAGTTTTTTTGATTTCAAATTACTAATTTCTTATTCGTGATAACATGGATACATGTATAAGTTTCTCATACTGTTATATGGGAAACCCTTCAAGGATTCAGCATGCACAAAGTAGAGTTTGTCATATTCTAAAGGCATATGGAAGAACCTTACGTCATGAATATAACCTTGAATTTGTTTGTATAATGCATATCTAGCATTAGTATCAGTTTCAGAGGCAGCAAGAGCTAAGAGATTGTTTAAATGTAGGTCATCAATTCTTGCGAAGTTAGAGGAAGATTCGGGATTGACTAATGGATCAATCATATTGAAGGTTTCAAAGTAATCAGGACCCCATCCAACATAATAGATATGAAGTCTGTCAGGATGAAGTTGCCCCGTTCTAATGAATTGATCCCATGTTAGGACCTGAGGAGTAACATCGACACCTATTA
>JAEOTV010000001.1 GCA_016839635.1 Promethearchaeota archaeon
AAGAGTCAGATTTTTCAAAGATCTTTTTCGACAAAAGGACCTGGGAGAGGACTTGGTACGTATAGTGTGAAATTGTTGACAGAACGATATCTAGGTGGAAAAGTAGGCTTCCAATCCTCAAATAAAGAGGGAACTGTTTTTTATGTATATCTTCCAATAGTAAAAGAAGTCAGGAATGATTAATTAACTATTTTAAAAACAGCCTAATTTTGTTTCATTGGCTTCAATTCTAATTCAATTGGGAGAGTTTCAGCTGGTGCATTTAGAAAAAATTTCCCTTTTTGTATCAACATTTTAAGAATGTCCGCAATTTTTCTTGATTTAGAAAGAGAAGATAAAGAGGAACATTTCACTTCTTTACCCTTAACTTCAATAAATCCCCGCTTCAATTCTTCATACGAGACCTGCTTAAGTATTGGTCTTTCTCTTCTCAGTATTCCATAATCAATAACATCTGTCAAAATGTCTTCATCCCTAATAGCTGTCTTTTTAGCTAATCCTTCATTTAAAATTGGAATTGGAATTCCAACACCAACTAGCATAGAAGTCCCATACTTCTCATAAGATACTCCTCGTAAAAATTCGGGACTCATCTGCTTCAAATCTCCCTTAACAAAAATAGTTCCCATCCTGTTTACAGGGCTATGTTGAGTTCCCTCTCCTATAACATATCCAATACCGCCACCCAAGAATATTCTCGTCCCCATACCTATTGTTTCATAATTGGGATCATTACTTAAGGGATTTAAACATCCTGCTCCAGCAAAATGCCCATTTCCAAATTGAGGAAGTAATTTTCCCATATATGTATACAATGTTTTATTCGAACTATTGACAGCGCATACATATCTCTGATAAGCATTTCGTGGATTACATAAAATTGCTTGATTTATATCGTCAATCGTGAATTCTGTCTCAACTTCAGCCAAAGGATAGCAATCTGTTACATACGATGATCCTCTTAATCTAATCGGTTTACGAGAGACAAGATCTTCTATCATATGCCCTCCACCATATCTAAATGGAAATTTGTCAGACATTTTCGAGCATCCAATATAACAATCTACAGCCGCATTACCATGATATGCCTTAACATCATTAAGCCATACATCTTCGAATTTTATTGGAGGATCTGAATGCCCAAAATTGAGGAATGCCCCACTTGAACACATAGGTCCAAAAGTGCCTGTAGTTACTACATCAATATCTTCAGCAGCTACTTTAGTTCCTTCATTTTCAACAATTTTTATCATTTCCTCTGCTGTAACTACTCTAACGCTACCATTCTTTATTTTTTCATTGATCTCACTATAAGTTTTGGGCATAAAATAACCAACCATCATCATGTTATTACTATTGAGTAATTATAATATGCATGATTTAAATTATTAGATATTAGAAATATTCATTAAATGCATAAAATATGCACTAAAGTAATAAAATAAATGTAAAAAGATTTTGAATCGCAGTTTAGAATTATTTATATTTTTATTTTATTTTGTACTATTACTAGACTTAGAAGATGAAATAAGAATGGCAGAAAAAAAGCATAAAGACACTTCAACTAATAGGAGTTTAATTGCCATCTTCCTCTTAATTCTCACTACAGTTCTCTGGGGCACGTCATTTATTATAACTAAAAATATAATCGAAGACGTCCCAGTTTTTCTATACCTTAGCCTTAGGTTTTTAATAGCCTTTATTGGGTTTATTCCTTTTTTTCCACATTTAAAAAATTTGAATAAAAAGATATTTTTAATGGGATTGATAACAGGCTTACTTTACTTCTTTGGAATTGTTTTTCAAACTTATGGTCTACAATCAAATCAATCTGCCGGAAAAACGGGTTTTATAACTGGGTTAAGCACTGTAATTGTACCATTCTTAACTTGGATTGTATATAAAAAAACACTTCATCTTAGAATTTGGTTTGCTGTAATATTGTCTATTATAGGTATGGCATTATTATTACTAGAAGGAACATCAGGATTAATTATTGGTGATATTTTAGTATTAATTTGTGCTTTCTTTTTTGCTTTTTATATAGTCTTAAATGATAAATACGTCCGCCTAATTGATGTTTATCTGTATTCTATAATCCAAGTTTTTGTGATTTCTATTTCTAGTTTTCTCTGTTCTTTAATATTGGGAGAACCATATGCTTTAGTCTCATATTCTTTCCCTTTTTGGTTAACTCTAATTTATATGGGTGTTGCTGTTATGACACTAACGATTCTATTTCAAAATTGGAGTCAGCAATATCAAGGACCGACTACAACTGCTATTATATTTACCCTCGAACCAGTTTTTGCTGCCTTGTTTGGATTTTTAATAGGTAATGAAATTTTATCATTATTTGCGTGGATAGGATGTGGCTTAATCTTTTGCGCAATTTTAGTTACAGTGATAAAAGGGAATAATATCAAAGACAAAAATAAGAATTTTACATTAAAGGAAAATAATTAGCTTTAAAAATAAAGGGTAATTTTTTTCAATTAGAATTCCAAATTAAACTAGGTGTATTATGAGTATAGATAAACTTCCAGAAGTAAGACTATTCGGTTTTCGAATAAGCAAAACAGCTACTATTATTTTGGCTTTTATAGCTCTTACTCTATTTATTCAGCATATCCCTCAAGTGTATTATTCAGGTCTATTTTTAGTCTATAATTTAATACAAAATACGATTCCAGAAATATTAGCAAATATTGGGGAATATATTCAAGTTATATTTAACTTACTCATCCAATTAACTATAGTAAGCTTCCTTTTGACTATATTTATATTATGTGCCAAAATCCAGAATTCCTTTAGACACGAAGATGTTTATGTTAGATGGTTTTTTTATAGATTAACAAAGGCATCAATGGCAGTTCTTTTCATGTTATCTTTAGTATATCTCATAACCAATTCAATCAATTTGTATAATTCCGTGAATTCTCTTCTATTTTTTATTACTCATACGGCAGGCATATATGTAAATCATTATATATTTCTCACTGTGGCAACACTAATTTTAATGTTAATTCACATTTACACTCTAATAATATGCGTTAAAAATAGAGAAACTTTAATATAGTTTCATTTCAATTAAATATCATTTTTATCTTTTGACGCCCTAATAATATATTTCGTACTAAAATCCGTAAAATTTTTACTTTAAAACATATTTAAATAATTAAATAGTTATTAATATCTAAATAAGGGTTGCTTTGTCGGTTAATAATTATATTATTAGGCATATTATCAAAACAAACTTATTATTAGCATAATCAATTATCCGTGAAGTAAGACATGTCCGCACATAAAATAAAACCAAAAGATCTCGTTATTTGCAATAAGTGCGGAAACGTCATGGTGCACAGAAGAATTCGAATAAATCATTCTGATGAAATAATATTTCAAAAGGTTTTACAGTGCATTGTTTGTCGCCATTGGGTTGCCCAAGACTAACTTTAGTTCTAATTTTTCAAATCAAGATGAATATTCTTTATACTCATAGTTTCTTTTCTTTAACATACTAATCATCATCTATTTAGTGTTAAAGAAAAGGAAGGGAATAGAAATCTGGACAAAAAATTTAAAATCAGGGAGAGAATTAAACTCTAACGAGTTTAATAGAGGGCGAATTTTGGCAAACGCCCGAACCGGGCTCAAATTTTGATTGTATCCAATGTAATGACCAGATCTTAAATTTCCCTTCTTAACTAGAATTAGTATCTCTCTATATAAAAACCATAGTATTATATTTTATTTATGTTACGATGTCCAGTACAAATTATATTGTGATATTTGGGTAACAAATTAAAATTTTTGTACAAAATCTCTCTTAATAATTTTAATATCCTCGTATTAGTATTTTAGAAGCAAAAAGATCTTATTTCAATAATTCCTTAATATTTATTTTTAGTCCATCTTCTGCTGCTACGACATTCTTAATATTTGTACTTTCTTGAAGCTTTTTTACTTGACTAGGGACATAATTTTTTGTCGACCTAGGACTATCCATGAATGACCCAAAATGTGTGATAATAAGACTATTTAGAGGAGGGTCAATCTTGTTTAGGTAGGGGATAACTTCATCAGTACATAAATGTCTTTTACAAAAAATTGAGTTTGGACGTAAAAGATTAAGGATTAAAACATTACATCCAGAAAATTCTTCAGAAAACCCAGGATAAACCATAGTATCACTTGAAAATGCTATAGAATAGTTCTTATTACAGAATTTTATACCGAATCCTTCATTTTTGGGAGAATGAATAGTTTTTGTACCAATAATCTCTACTCCTTTATAATTGAATTTATCTCCAGCTCTAAATTTGAAAACTTGTTCAAGCATGTTAAGATGGTAATCAGAAATATATTTAAGGACTTCTTCTGTTGTAATTAGAGTACCTTTCTTAAAGTAATTATAATTCTTATCATGTAAAATTTCTCTCGAACTCTCAATTACAGCACTCAAATCGCTATAATGGTCAACATGACCATGTGTGACAATGAAAAGCTCTGTTTTTACCGGGTCTTCTTGATATTGGTTAATTCTTACGACAGCGCCAGGTCCAGGATCTATATGGGCTTGAATATCGTTAAATTTATATAGGATTCCTCCTGTAGCTCTATATTGTGTTCTGATATGATGACGTCCCCCTCCAGAACCAAGGATAATGATTTCATCAGTCATGTAAACCATTTTTATGAAAAAATTAGGTTAATATTTACTTGTTTCAACTAAATTTTGAACTAATGTTTGGAATACTTTTTCGATATTATAACCGGTTTTAGCTGAAGTTTTAATGTAATCTATCATATTAAAAGTATTTTTTAGATGTAGAGCGCTATCATCATCCACCGCAATTATATCCTCTAGATCTACTTTTGTTCCTACGAGCATAATAGGTAAATTAATATCATGTAGTCGAGCGATGTTTACCCATTCTAATATGTCATTAATATGTGGCATTCGAGTTAAATCAATTAAAAGAAGTGCTGCCCTTGCTCCCATTACAAAATTTTCAAGAAGATATCTAAAACGCTCTTGACCCCCTAAATCCCATAATTGAATTTGGCATCGTGCATTATCAAATAGAATCTCTTTGGTAAAGAAGTCGACGCCGATAGTCATAATAGTACTATCATCAAAAAAACCATCAACATATCTTCGTAAGAGTGATGTTTTTCCCACACTTGCATTTCCGGTAATTAGAACTTTAAAAATATAATTTTTCATGTTTGAATGGGTAAGTACTATAATATGTGATAAATGTAAAACCACTTATTTATTTTAATACCTTAAAATTTACGACCCTTCAGATTTTACATTTGATCAAGTTCTTTTATCAGAATTTCATCGATTTGAACAAGAATAGGTTTTAACTCTTCATATAACTGATTCTGAATCTTTACTTTTGAAAAATTATTAGTATTATTTTCTGTAAAAGTATTAAACCGTTTCATTACTAGTTTTTGTCCTTTTCTCCCCAAAATAACTAATTTTTGATGATTTTGATTATTGAAATCAAACTTTTTAATAGGTAGGTCAAGCGGTAGTTTAAAAATATGTCTAGAACTCTTCATTATTTTTACTTGGTTTGTTAATAGATTAGAATTTAATATCGCTGATAGATAAAACGCTTCATCAAGATTTCCTGTAGCATAAAAAGACAGATCACCAGTAATTAAGTAATTTTCTTGTATCACCGCAGATTGCAATACAGAACCTGAATTATTATAAACAACTTTGATTTGTGATAATTGCCGAGTATTTATCAGTTTAGACCATCTATTTAAATTTTCTAATAAAGACTTATGCTTAGTTGTTTCTTTTTTGTATTTTTTATACAATTTATTGATTTTATCATAAAATAATTTAGCAAACTTATCTAAATTGGCATAATCAAAATTTAAATCGTATTTTGAGAGTGGTAAGAAAACTTGGTAATAATTATAGACATAAAACTTTACCAATTCTGTGCTTTTGATTACATTGAAGATATACTTTTTTTCTATTATCTCATTTTTAAATTCAATTTTATTCCATGGTGATTTAGCCCTTTTGAATATTCTCTTATCAGGGTTTATTTTTATCAAGGAATCTCTAAATTCATTGCTTTTCACAAATATCAAATTCCTTGGATTTAAATCTGCACCTTTGTGAAAAAGCGTTTTATAATAGCTTTTTTTTATTGGTAAAAGTTCTTTTAGTAGACTTTTCGAAATTAATTTTTTAGTATAAACATTTCCTGCTTTCTTCTCAATATTATAAGCTACTAAAGTATCTACTCTTTCTAAATCAAGTTCGACTTGTTTAAAATATTCCAATTCTTCAATTTCTTTTTTCAGTTTGAAATGATAAGATTTGATTTCTTGATTAGAATCTGTTAATTCTTCACTCGATTTTTGCCCAAATAAACATATGAAATCAATATTGAAAATCTTTTCCACTTTTCTATTAAATGCCCATATTTTTAGATTCGAAAAACCTATAAAATTACGGAATCGTGAAGTATGGGACCCAGTGATAACTCCTTTTGTTATTACAAAAAATATTTTTGCTCCTTCTTTCATAAAGGAATTTTTTGCTTTGTAAAAGAATAAAGTGGAGATTTCTAAATTTAAGAGATTTTTAGGTTGTGGTTTTATTCTTAGCTGTTCAGCTAAATACTTTATTTTTTCTTGATAATCTACAGATTCAATATCACGATAAGTATACCAAGGAGGGTTTCCTATTACTAAATCGAATTTACTATAAAATATATTTTCGCTTAGGTATAAAGAATCAAATACATATAAGTTAAGCTTAACATCAGTTATTAATTCTCTTGTTAAGTATATTAAATTCATTTTTGTTATAAAGATCGATAATGGATTTATATCAAAACCATAAACGTTATTTATTGCAGCAATTTTATCATTTTTTGAGTCATTCTTGGATAGAATTAATCTTACTATTTCTGTTAAAAAGTTTCCTGAACCACAACAGGGATCTAAAACAGTTTCACCAAATATATAGGAATCCTTGACCATCATTTTTACTAAAAATGGAGGGGTATAATACTCCCCTGATTTATGTCTTATTATAGGAGATAATAATTTTTGGATGAGATAATCAAAATAATATTCAGGTGGAATGTTTAATTTAAAAATAAAATTAGATAGATCCAAGATTAGAGAATTGAAGAAGCTTAGATCTTCCTTATCTGAAAGAGAAAATATCGGATCAAAATAGTGTTTCTCAAAAAGATCTTGACAAATCAAATTAGATTTTAGTTCAGTTTCAACATCTTTCAATAGTTTTAAGTCTTTCTCTCGATGTAGAATTAAATCTCCGTTTTTAAGAATAAATTTAGAGATAAAAATATAACACATTAAATAAAGCAGAGCTGATATAGAGTATAAATTTAATGTTGTTTGTTTCTTTCCATAGACTTTTTTAAAATCGTCATTCCATTCTCTGAACTCACTCTTCTGGAATATATTATGCTCAGCCAATAAAACTTCGAGTTTCTTTAATTTTTCCTTGATATAATCTAGATCTAACTCTTTTTCATCATTTTGATTTATTAGTATAACCAAAAATT
>JAEOTV010000288.1 GCA_016839635.1 Promethearchaeota archaeon
GATCTTCTTCTATTTTTTTATCAAGTTCATCTTTTGTGAAATCTTTTAGCGTTTCTGGCTTAGGGCGAATAGGATCATAATCCTCCTTAATTTTTAATTCTACTCCTAATAATTCCAGATATTCAATTACTTTTTCTGCTATTGCGAACGTCGCTGTTAGACCAGGGGATAATATCCCTGCTACATTAATAAATCCATAAACATCAGTATTGTCAATAATGAAATCATATGTGTCTGGAACCGCTCTTAATCCCGCAAAATTTCTAATTGAGCTTCTCGCTGGAATATTGGGGACAAGATTCATCCCACCTTCTAAAATATCCTTTAATCCGGGAGTAGTTGTTGAAACATCCTCAGGATCTGTAATATTTTGAGCATTAGGACCTACAAAAGTGTTACCATGTAAAGTTGGACAGACTAGTATTCCTTTTGAAACTTTCGTGGGAATAGGAAACAAAATTTTATTTAGTTGAATAGCATTACGATCGAAAAGAATATATTCGCCCTTCCTTGGCATGATACTAAAATAATCAAGACCTAACATGCTAGAAATTCTCGCAGCGTATAATCCAGCTGCATTAATCAAATTTCTTGTCTGAAATTCACCTCTATATGTTCTTATATTGAAAATATAATCCTGATGTTTTATTTTAACAACTTCATGGTTTCTGAAAAATTTTACACCATTCATAGCAGCATTTTCAGCTAAGGCAAAAGTTAATTCGTATGGACTAGCAAGCCCAGCAGTAGGAGCATGTAAAACCCCAACTACTTCATCTGTTAAATTTGGTTCCATTTCTTTTATTTTTTTTTTATCTAATATTACTTCTAATCCTGGAATGCCATCTTCAGTGCCTTTTTTTCTATATTCTTCTAATTTTTCAATCTGATTATCTTCTAACGCAACTACAAAAGAACCAATACGCTTGAAAGGGAAATTCAATTCCTCAGCTGCTTGAGTATAGAGTTTATTTCCTTTAATGCATAAATGACGCTTTACATATTCTCTTTCTGCAGCATAACCGGCATGAATTACTCCAGAATTAGCCTTAGTGGTTCCAGATGCAATTTCTGCTTCTTTTTCTAATAAACAAATATCTAGATCATATTTTGAAAGCGTACGTGCGATACAACAACCAGTCACACCGCCTCCAATAATTATAACGTCATAAATCAACTGTCTAATTACCTTTCAAGTAATATTATTATTACATAATAGTAATGAATATTAAATTCTAATCTTAAAAAATTTAAATACCTTTTAAATTTAATAAAGAGAGAATGAATTTAATTAACCAGATTTAAATTAAGTAAATCGTTTTTTTGGATTGTCTATATACTTTAAGGTTAATTTCTATAAAATATACATGAAGAAAAGCCAAGTAAGATTAAAAATGATAGCTAATAATATTATAATCTTTGTTACTGGATTAAATAATGTACTTTTTAATGATTTAGAAATCTTTAAATTTAATTCATTTTCAACAAGGTTAGTAACTATATTAGAATTAGGACTCGTGTCTTTTTTCATATGAACTGATCCCATGAATCGTGGTGTTGATAGATTCTTGATCATGTAATCCAAATTGTTTGTGGTTTGTAATGGATCTTTATTAGATAGTGGAAGTTTTTCAATTTTATCTTTTGTACTTGATTGATTCTTATTTGTTGGGCTCATTTTTTTTTCCTTTTGTAAGTTACTTATATTAACTTTCAATATTTAAAAATCAAATCAGTCTTAAATTTTTTACTGTTATAGAAATAAATTGATTGGATTTATAAGAATAATATCTACAAAATTGTTTAACTGTTATTCGAATTTTTTAGATTTTTTCTTCTAAGGAGTCAGTTATGTGCTCTTTAAAATTAGAAAATACCTTAATGTTTTTACTCCAATTCTTTATAATATCCTCTGGATATACTTTGTAGAATAAATTTGTGACTTTTCTTAATTCATTTAAAGCTTTTTTTGGTTTAATATCATTAGACGAATTTGCGATAAAAAGAAAATTATTCTTCTTCTCAATCGAAAAACGAATACTACTCAAATTAAAATTTGACATTCCTCCATCAGAAAGAGTTTCAGCAAAAGTATTTAAAGCACTTATTAAACCTCCAAATACTTGAGGTCCCATATTTGGATTTATTACTCTACTAAATATTGTCAATCCATCTTCAGTTAAAATCCATATATCTCTTAAAATTTTCCCCAAGATCCCCACACAAACACAAAATAATTCTCTTAATATACAAAATATATTATCATTATTTAAATTTTAAACAAAGCGAAATGACCTTTATTTCTAAAAGAATAAAATATATCTAAAGTCGTTTAACTAAATATTATAAAACCATTCCCTTAATATTTGTAATATGGATTCTCAATATAATAAAATCTCCGAAGATTTATCAAATAAATTCA
>JAEOTV010000289.1 GCA_016839635.1 Promethearchaeota archaeon
GAAAATGTTTATCTTTGAACTTGCCTAAATAACCTGTAACTCTTTTTCCCTTAAGCATTATTTCCTTGATAAGCTCTCCACTTGGGTTAAGCTTTAGAAGTTTAGCCATGCTGGCACAAAAAATGTTTACTTCATGTTTATTTAGAGAAAAGTGTGTTAAATAGCCTGTAATTTCACCAGGACCTTGACCTTTTTTTATTATATTCCCTAAATATTTGCCTGCTGAGTTAAATCTAAAAAGCTTTATGCCATCTTGTATGTATATAGCTCCCTCATCATCTACGTCAATTCCCCATGGTTCTTTAAAGTAGAAATTAACTCCATCATCTTTAATTCTAAGAATTTCAATTAACTTGATTTCTCTGAATGGATTAGCACATGTGGGCTTGCTAGGGCTCTTTATTACTTTTGCTCCACTTGCTTCTTCAATTACACTTTTCTTATCCTTTTGACCATAGGTATTGATAACTGAGAGAGAAAAAAAACTTACAAGTATTAAAAGAATAATTCTTTTTGCTGTCCGTCCCTTCTGCACTGAACTACACCTTCCCCCATTGTAGAATCCCCAAGGCTCTGGTGTCAATTCACAGACTCTACTTACATGGACAAATGATGTTAGTATGAGCGGGCTGTGTCAGCAAAAGGGGGGTTGATGATGGGAACCAATTGATGGGAACTCTCTCCAGCCCGCAAAAGAGAGTCATTGGTATTATAGCATATTTTGAGATTTAGTTTTTCAGTTAGGAATCATGAAGCACCTTGCTATAATTGTGATGTTTCTTGTTTTCAGATTTATGTTGATATATAATTTTGTTGAGAAGGAGGGGATTGAGACTTAAATTTTATTAATTGTGATTGAAGTTATCTAGCATGTTGGTATCTTTGGGATTTATTTAATGATAAATCAGAAATTTGACTCTGATTTTTGCTCATGATATAAATTTTTTGCTTAAAATTAATAAAAGGGAAGTTTAATAATATAATTTTCTTAGGATAAAAAAATGAATTTTGGAGATTTCCATCTAAACAGGGTGATATTAGAATTGAGGTATGATGAAGGATTTTTATACTATGATAACTGTGGAGCAACAAATTTAGCAATTAAAAACCAATTCCCAAATTGGGTTTGGGAGAAAACCAACACTGAGCTTTCAGTTTTTAAAGATTTCCGAAGAAGGATAGAACTAGTATTCAATTATAAACATATAAGATTTGTTCAAGACCAGGTAGAAAATCTCAACCAATTCAAAAAAGCTACCAAGCAGATGACACCAATAATTTTAAAAAATCTTAAAATAGACTCATTTAGCAGAATTGGCAACAGATTTCTTTATGTTATGCCTTTGGAAAATGTTAAAGAGGGATTAGAAATCCTTAGAAAAAACAAATTAATTGGAATACCAGAAGATAAATTAAAGTTATTTGGTGAAAATCCAAAAAAGACAAACTTTGTTCTATATATCAGAGATGGAGACTTCCAGTATAGGACTGAAATTACAACCATAGAAAGGATTGAAAAAGGAGTTATGGGGAAAATTGATGAAAAATATTTTCCAAAATGTGGAATAAGATTTGATATGGACTTTGCTAAAATTAATAAAGTAAAATCTACAGATTTTGTTTATGATGAGTTTATCCAGCGGAACTATAAATTTCTTGAAAATAATTTAATAAAATTAGTTAGGTAAAATTAACTCTAAAAAAGGATAAAAAAATGAATCCCTTAGAAACATCCAGGGGAAGTGATGGTAAAGGTGATATAAATTATGATTATACTTATACCGCTGGAGGTGAAGCTATACCTTTATTCAGGATAGAAATATTAGAGGACACAACTAAAAAAACTTTAGAGGGTGAATTGGAACATCCCTATATAACAGAAAGAGTTACAGGAGAACCATCTTTAGAACCGCCTGCCACCATAGCAAAAATTAAAGAAATTCTTAAAGAAGCAATTAAACTAATCAATGAGGTACTAGAAATATTTGAATTGGATATCATTGAAAGTATTAACAAATTCTCACTATTTGAGGAACAGATAAAATTGATTTGGGAGAATAGAGAAGAGACAAATGAATATTTTAGAGATGTTATAGTTCATTTATTAGCTGCTGCTCATAATTCCCAATATCAAAAATACAGTAAAAATCAATTTAAATCTTTTAAGTTAATCCTAGAAAATATCCAAGATATCAACATAGATAAATCACATGTTAGAGAAACTTTAAAGATATTTAGAACCCACAAAATAGACATTTTTGCCCCCATAAGAAACTGGGGAAATTATAGAATTGAGATTAAAAAAGGATGATTGA
>JAEOTV010000290.1 GCA_016839635.1 Promethearchaeota archaeon
GACCAGCCAGGTTCATACTCGGGATTCATCTCTACACTTTTCATATAGCAAAAATGAGCTATTTTAAAATCCTTTCTATCAAATGCTTTATTCCCCAATTTAAACCAAAATTCATCACCTTTAAAATAATGAATAAATGAACTGGATTCTCCAAAAAGCCACTTTAACTCTTCAATATTTAAGAGTTCCAAATATCCTTGTTCCCATATATACCATACGACTGGATAATAACCACTTGTGAATCTTTTTACTATTTCCTCTTTGAAGACTCTCTTAGCTTTAGGATCGTCTACTGTTGCCAACTTCTTTAACAATGGAAATGCTAAATTGCTGTGTAATAATTTTGTATTGTAATCATTTTCAGCCCAAACTTGCAGATTAGAACAATGAGCCCAAAACTCTGTCTCTGGAGGAATATCATAGGTTAAAGGCTCTTCTCCTTCTAATGTATTATTTAATTTTGCTGAAGCTTCATCAATAGACTTAATATCATCAAATCCTGCGATTTCTTCCACTGGGATATGTAATAGTATGTATTTACATTGATTAAGTAACTCTTCTCCTACATAGATATTTGTAGCATTATCCTCTAATTTCAGAGTAATATAATCATTGATTCTAAATTCCTTTCCAGAAACCATGTTAAACATCTCGATTTTTGTTGTTCTTCAAATTTTTTTTTCTATTTTTTTCCATTAAATCTCTGATGTACCTCTCAGCTTCTCGTGAACAACCTTTAAAATGTTTTTGTGCATATTCTTCTATTGTCATAGTTTTCGTTGGAGATGCTAGGTCTGAAATTGACTTTTCTCCTTTTGCTACAAACCTTAAATCTTGATAATTTGATTTTGAAGCTCGTAAAAGCAACATGCCTACAACAAAGAATGAGATTATTGATAGACAATTCATAAGACCTATAATAATAAATGGTATATTTGGTATTACATTCAAAATTAATGCTGAAACCAGTATTATGGAAAAAATTAACAACTCAATAAGAGCAATCTTTTGTCTTCTTTTGCCTTTTGTCATCCCAATTCTAAAAGACTTTATATAAATCTCTTATTAAGAGTATAAAAACTGAAATATTTCAAGAAAAGAAAAATAAAAAATTTTGGTTTTAAGAATTTCATCAGGAAAATTGGTAGTGGGATACTTGATAATAAAACCAGGCATTACTATAATTAGCATAGAACACCGTAAAATAGAGATTGGGATTGATTATTTCATATTCAAAAAATCCACCACCTGTATGTATTGCCGATAATACAGGTGTAAAACTCAATCCGTCAACGAATAATTGGAAATTTACATTATTCATAAGCAATACATCTAAGTAATTGGCATCATTAACATCCCAAACTG
Source organism: Promethearchaeota archaeon (assembly GCA_016839635.1). Next base: position 1,366 of record JAEOTV010000290.1, read on the forward strand.
CTATTATTTTGTCTCCTTCTACACAGTCAAAAGCAATTGCTTCGAAATTAGGGTCAGTGAGTTGATACCGCTCACATTTAACAGTATTTATAGTAGTTGCATTATTTTCATAGTAGTAATTATAGTTTATTACAGTAGGCTCTCTCGTCAATAATATAATACTCGTGGGTAAGGATACTCCCGCAATCGCCAACGCTATTATAAGCCCAACTTTTTGATAAATTTCGCGACTCATAATTACTAGTCATCGCAATCCTAAATAAATTGTTTTGAAAAAAAAAACTTGAAGCTCCTACCTCAATTATAACTTCTGCTAATTTTGAGTCTATCTTTTATTTTTTTATTCTTTTTTTTGCATTTTTCCTAAACTTAGAGTCAAAAATTTTTTTTTGTATGCAATCTTTTCATTTTTCCTGGATTTTGAGTCAAATTTCATTAACCTAATTCACAATGCTTAAATATAGGTCTCACCATTAAATGGTAAACCCATTTAAATTAAAAAAATGTAATTTTAATATTAAAAAAATAATTATATGGAGGTAAATAACCATATGACGGTAAAAATATTAAATTGTAGTTCATGCGGGAATCTAGTTGAAACATGCACTACGGAACATCCTAGAAAATATGTTTTATGTAGTAAATGCGCTCTTAAAAGACACTTAGCCAATCAATTGCAAAACGAAGATAGATCGTAAATTTGTAGAAGAACAAGAAAAAGAGTAAGTAAAAATCATTAAAATTTAGAGATAATAGTCGCGTTCTTTCGCGAGTCTCTTCAAATTTCTCTTGCTTGCTATACAATCTTCAAAGATATTATCATGAATGTTCGATATCTCTACTCTTTTGAATGAGGATCTTTTAAAATAGTTGTTATTACTTGAATTTAGATGAAGTAAAGAGATATTGCAATCAAAAAAACTTACACGTTCACTTTTGAACAAAGATAATGAGGAAATTTTACAGTTTTCAAAAGTAATATGTTCACAAGTGTGAATAGATAAAAAATTAAATTCACAGTCTTTAAACAATACAAACAAACGAGATTTTAAAATAGTAATCCGTGGACCAAAGCCCTCAAAAGAATCAATAATGATAGGATCATGTTCTGACCCAGAGCCCTCCCAATTATACTCTCTTGCAGAATCAATCATTAGCTGGTCTGAAAACTGGGTCCCCTGTAAATAAATATCACCCTTTTTTATCATTTTTAATATTCGATCAAATGGATCAACCTTTTCTTCACTCATTCGGCTCTCACTTTAAATTCTTAAATTTTTAGCTTTATATCATAACTATTTAAAATAAGATTATTAATAAAGAAAAAATAATAAAAATAATACTCATGAACATACTCCATCTTCTTGTCTCAGTTCATTCAATTTCTCCAAACACGCAGTGTACCCTCACGCTCTAAGCCTGAACCTTTGGTTCCTCTTTCGAACGCCACACACTCGTGCTATTGAGAGTGGCGGGCTGAATAGGTCGCCCGAAAGCTCCCCACGTACACCCCCACCTCACTAAAC
>JAEOTV010000291.1 GCA_016839635.1 Promethearchaeota archaeon
CACCTCTTCCAGCATATCTACTAGGTAATCCTTCAGGATCAGCAAAACAAACCCCTGAATTACCTCCAAGAAGCTCAGCTGCTATTCCTACACCACATATCCCTGCTTTTTCACCAAATTCTTTACGAAGATCCTTATAAACACCATATAGTCCTTTACCAGACCATTTATTAGCATTTATGAATTCTCCACCATCCATAGTCACTTTCAAGAGATAATAATCATCTCCTTCATGTTTACCTTCCACGATTATAGCACCTACACGCATCCTTGCTAGCATTTGAGCAAATGGGGTTCCTGCATTAGCTTCTTTTATACCTCCTGTCAGAGGAGATTTTCCTCCTACAGAAAGTCTTCCACTTGAAGGTGCAGCTGTACCTGTGACTATCCCTGGAGCAAATACAAGCTTATTATGCGGTCCTAATGGATTACATGTTGGTGGTACTTCTTTATTTACTATTGTTGACGTCATCCCACGTCCACCTAAAGCAGCATAATCTCCCGGGAGATCCTCATATTTAGCTTCAAGCTTATTCATATTTACTCTTAATATTCTTTTTGGCAAATTTTTCACCTCTATTTTATTAGGCGAGTAATAATAGTATTTCTATGTTATTTAAACGGCTCGTTATGTACTAACTGATATAACGAAAAATTAACGTTTTAGAGAGCTTTCACAATATTGTAGGATTTTCAGCTGAATAAAATTTTAGAAAATAATAGATTTAATAGATACCTAGTTTTATTACATTTTGAAAGATATGGACTACTCAAATAATCAAGTTACTAATAATTTATCATTTAAGATTATTCAGAGTGGAGACATAATAAAAATTGAACTATCTACAGTGAATTTGGGAAAAGAATTTCATGAGATATATGATTCAATATTGAAGGACTTAAAGTTAAAACAAAAAGATACATACTTAAGTAATGAAGAGGGCAAAATGATAGGAGATCTTGACTTAAACTTAACGCTAGAAGAAATTATTAAAAAATTCGGCACCAAGTTAAAATTGTATTATGAAAAAGTTCTCTAATTAACAGGATTCTATGTTTTCATTTAAAAATAGGGATGATAAGATGACTTGGATAATCTTTTGAGTGATAAATTTTTTGTTCAGCAACAAGGTATTCTTCTGGGTTACTTTCTCCTCCTAAATTAGAGTTTATATCAAATCTAGGAAAATTACTGGAAGTTATTTCTATTCTTATTCGGTGTTCCTTCCTAAAACATATTGATGTATTTCCCAGTTCAATTTCATATTTATATATTTTTTCGGGTTCAATAAGAGAAGGATTACTATCACCATCTCGATATCTAGCCCGAATTCCTGCATCTAAAATGTTAAGCGCTTTTCCTCGAGGATAAACATCTACTAATTTAATCATAAAATCGGTGTCTTTAGCCGAGGAGGAAGCATATATCACCATCTTCACTGGACCTGTTATTTCTACTCCTTTCTCTAACGGTTTAGTTGTATACACTAATACATCTTTTCTTTTTGCAGCATCTTTTTGATTTTGAGCTCCCTTCAAAATAAGTAAATTCCTCCCACCTTTGGTAATAACAGGATCCATGGGATCAAAAGTATATATATCTTCTATCTCATCAGAAGGTTCTTCAAAATTTAAGGTTCCATCTCCTTTTATACTATTTGCTTTTCCACCAGAGTGAATATATAATTTCTGAGATTTAATATTTCTAGGTGGCCAGTCCTCGGTGTATCTCCATAAATTTTTTCCCGTTACCCAGTATTTAATAGAAGGCTTATTTATATCGGGAAATATATTTTTATCATCCCATAGCCAATACTGATTCCATTTAAGATTTATAAATCCTTTGAAGAAACTTAGTAATCCAGCATTTTTAAGTTTGCTTTCAGGGTGACCTATCGCAGCATGAGCCCAGGGCCCTATTAGTATTCTTGAATATTTTCTTGCATCTCCAGTAGCTTTTTCCTTAATTTCAAAAAAATCTTTCATCTGTTTTTCAAGGAACATATCCTGCCAACCAGCTAGCATGAAAACAGGTTGTGATAATTTAGATGTATTCATTTCTAAAAATCCAGACATCTTGTATGTATCCTTATCTAAACCTCGAGTAATCAAGAAATCATTTAAGAATTTAAAATACACGTTATAACTGCGTTTCGCTGGATCGAAATTCTTAACATTATAATACGCAATTAGAAGATCTTGAATTTCTTTAATACTTTTACCTTTTAACTGTGATAAGCTAATCCGACTCTTTTTTTTAATTGGGTCATTAAATAAAGCATATTTTGGATTTAAAAACCTCTCATACATTAACTTCGTCAATGTTTGTACTTGTGGAATTTCGCGGTGTGCCACAATATTAACCATTATTCTATATATAGAAGTCGTAAGAGCATGAATTTGTAAGCCTCCATTATTTTTCCATAAATTCAAGGTCGATGTAACAGCTGGTGTTATGCATGTCAAGTATTTATTTTCCCAAGATAATGCGAGCTGAGTTATCCCAAAATAACTTGCACCCACCATTCCTATTTTCCCATTGTACCAATATTGTTTAGAAATCCATTCTAAAGTTTCTAATCCATCTTCTCTTTCAGTAAATAAATAATAATTGAAACCATTTGAATGACCTGTTCCTCGAATATCTTGTATTATTGTAACAAACCCATAAGAAGCATAACCATAACCAAGAAAACTGAAAATATCTTTCCAGTATGGTAATCTTACTAATATGGTTGGACATTTGCCATTTCGCCTGTATATATTTTTGGGGACATAGATGTCGGTAGCTAATTTTACACCATCATTTAATCTGATAAAAGTTTCTGGATATCTTTTCACCCCATTTTTAGCATACCCCAACCCTAACAAACTTCCTAAAATCTTAGCTAAAGGGACGGATCCGTATCTAACTATTTTTTTGATTAACTTCCATGCGAAATTCGGTAATTGGGGTCTTATTGGTACTTTTAAATATGATAAGCTTGTAACATGGTTTTCTCTCATTACTTTAAAAAGAATTTATTACCTTATAAAGTTTCAAAAATTAAAAATGGCAGGCCCGAGGGGATATGTTCAAGAAATGCGAATGGCATATCACATTGAACCCCCGATCTTCAGCTTAGGAGGCTGCCGCCTTATCCAGTCTGGGCCACGGGCCTATTATTAATATCTTTCTATATAATCATATAAACATACAATAAAATAAAAAGTTAAATGAATATAATATAATTCTATTCCTTTTTCTCTCAATTTTCTATAGACATTTTTATCATTGTTTGTTAATTGAGTATGAAAGTAAGGGGAATGAAAAGGTTTTAATTGATGAGGTTTTTAATTGTAATTATAAATATTTTTTTATGAAAAATTTTTTTTTCGAGTTTTTAAAAGATGGAAAGACGATCTAATAGGCCTATTGATTATTTAAAATCATCAATTAATGAAATAATTCTCATTAAAGTGAAACGAAACCGATTATTCAGAGGACGCCTTGGCGGATTTGATGAACACCTTAATCTATATCTTGAAGAAACAAGTCAAATCTTCGAATATCAAGATGATGAAGGTAATATTCGTGAGGAACACGAAAACCTAGGGAGCATAGTTGTACGGGGAGATAATGTAATATTCGTTAATCTTGCTCATTTATGAGGGTTTGAAGCAGGATATCTCCTTTGTTGATGTTTAGTCATCTCTATACATATCATCATATCTAAAAAGGAAAGATGCAATTATCTTTTTAAATTGCGATTATTTTGTTAGTAATAATATAAATATTTGAAATATATGAAATAATTAGCTTTACTATTTGAGTGCCTTTAAAAATTGAGTTCGATAGAAGAAGAAAATAAAGGAAGTTCAATTCTAATTAATCCAAATTTGGGACAGCCATTAATTTTAAAAATAGATCGCAAATTAAAAAAGAGAACATTTCAAACTCATTTACTTTTTGTTAGTGATAATTCTGATCCAGAGTTTTTTAAAAAGACAATTCAAAATCAAATAACACTTGTTCCTTTATTTGACTATAAATGGTCATATAAATTAATATTTGAAAAAAAAGAAAAAGGATTCTTTTCAAAATGGAGAGAAAGAAGACAAAAAAAAAAAAGAAAGAAATTTCTTGGAGACAAATTAAAAAATATAATAGAAGAAGACTTAGATTTAGACCAATTAAGAAAATTAAAATCTCGGCTTCATAGAGGAGAACCAATTTTCCTTAAAGTAATTAGTGTAGAAAAATCTTCCGTAACTTCAATTCATGATTTATCTTATCTAAAAGATTTAAAACCTCAAGAAATACTTGTAAAAAACCAAGTATTTGGAGAACTAAATCGATTCTATAAAGTAACGATTGAATTTAGAATTGGTAAAGATGTTATAAAATTTTTAAAGGAACGAAATTTTGTTATGTTTGACATTTGTTGCCCCAATAATCGAATAAATTATCATTCAGTAGTGGTTTCAAAACAAAAATGGCAAGATTTTACATTTGTTCATGCTACGGATTTGCATTTAGCAGAGAGAAATGATAGGCTTTATGAAATTATTAAAAAATGGACTGAAACCTCAATTAAGGAGAATGTTGAAGATTTTTTTGAGATTGTAAGAAAAAAATTAAAAATTAAGAAGAACCAAGAAAATGAGGAAAGATTATTATCTGACATTAAAATTCCATTAAGAAAACGTTTAATTAATCCAAATAATCAATTTCGTAAATTCATAAAATTAATGAATAAGAAAGTCCTTAGAAATGAATTAGATTTTATTGTAATGACAGGAGATCTTGTTGATTATACGATTTTAAGTAGATTAGCAAAAAAGCTCCGTAAATTGAATGAGTTTAGATATGAGGATAGTAATTGGCAAGTTTTTAAAAACATATTACTAAATATTGCATCTCAAGAAAATTATAAAGGAGTTGTAAGAGGTGAGGAATTAAATTGTCCTATTTTTACGATACTAGGAAATCACGATTATCGTCCATTTCATTATGATTTAACGTGGGGAAACATGTATAATAAGATTGGTTTAAATGCTTCCGAGGCGGTAGCGTTAAATGAGTTATTTTCCGCATCTCCTATCACAGCTCTAACAAAATCTTCATTAGCATTAAGGGGATATCTATCAGAAATAAATTCATCAAGAGATTTTTCTATAAAATTAGGCAACAATCTCCTTATATTTTTAAATACTGGCGGAGATTCCTTTAGAAACATTAGAGATTTATTGACAGGCCATCCTTCTGTTACAGGGATAACATATAAACAAATAAAATATTTAGAAAACCTTATTAATAATGAAATTAATGAGCGTGTGAATACATTTTTATTTCTACATGGTCCTCCGTTAAATCCAGGAGGTGAAAAGCTAAGTATTAATATTTTTGAAAAAAAAGGGAGCAGATTTGTAAGATATAAGATTAATGACTTCAAAGAATCAGTAATAAAAAATTTAGGGAAAGCAATATCTAAAGCACGCATTGATAGAATTTTTAATACCAAGCATGGCTGTGTTTCTTCAAATTGGGAAAAGTTAATGGAATTTTGTAAAAATTTCACAGTTCTAACGCTCTCCGGACATACACATACTAATCGGGAATTTAGATTGGATGATCCTGGTGAATTTAAAACCAGTGTGTATGATGCTCCCCCATTTAGATTGAACAAAATTGAAAATCCTGCTGCGATTTTCTATGATGACTATTCAGAGATATACGACAACCCAAAAGCTATAAGTGAGAATGGACCATTTGTCGTACAAACCCCTGCGTTAGGTTTAGGGAGTTATGGAAATTCAAAATCTGCGGGTGGGTATAGGGAAATATTAGTTAAAGATGGAGAATTAGCTTCTTTTAAAGTAAAATCTATTAACCGTTAATAGATTAAGCTTATCTTAGGTTTTGACTTGCTTTAATACTTTTGAATAGTACTTTCGAATTGCACTGAGTTCTTTTGAGTTAAATATATCCATTTTATAATTTTTTAGAAAAGTACTAAACTTTGGAAATTTATCGGGATTGGTTTTTGTTAAAAAGACACAATTAAGCGCGGTGAATAAAATACTTAACTTATCATAGTAAGCAAACGAGTTATTTCTTTCAAACTCACTATATAATTCATTATTCATTAACGCATTTCTAATAGGATTTTTAAGACTTTCTTGTACAATTTTCTTTTTCTTATGAATAGGTTGTTCCTCTTCAGGAGTTTTTGAAATTACATGATCTATTTTGTCTTGTATCTCATTGACTTCTAAAATTTCCTCTGCTTGAGTAGTGGTAATGCCAACTTGTTTATCTGTAATTATAAATGATTTATCTACGACAGGTTCTTCCTCAAGCCCAAACAAAGTTTCATAACTTAAGTCCGTGTTTTCAAATAATTCAGCTAATAATGGATTATTTTCGGTACTCATATCTAATATATCTGCTATAACCCGAATCATCTTATTTCGATTTTCTTTTCTGTTCGCTACCATTGGATATGTTTTCAGACCAGTTATAGTTTCGATTTCTCCTACACTTAGAGCGTTAGGTAGGTCTTGTTTATTTCCTATGATAGCTGCTCTAGCATGTGGAACTTCTTTAACTTTTAAATCTAAAAAGAATTTACTTTTCTCAACATTTTTAATTGAAGAATCAGTAACTATGAGTACAGCATCACTTTCTTTTATAAATCCTTTCCAAAGGAATTTAAATTGCTCTTGACCAGCAAAATCAAATAATCGGAAAAATAATTTCCCAATTTTAATAGTAGCGATCTCTCCTGTAATAGTCGGAACATGTTGAAGTGGAATTTCATCCATTTTTATTAGTTTTTTTATTGTTGTTTTTCCAACTCCTGCGAATCCTACTACCGCAATCTTAGGTTTAAGATTTCTATGCATTTCATCAAGCGCTACATTAATTGCTGTAAAATTTAAGTCTACAATCTTTTTTTCCTTTATCATATCTTTAAATCGGTTTAAGAATATATTCTTAAAATTACTTAATTGAGTCTTTATTGTTCTATAAAAATCATCAACTAATCCAGTTATAAAAATAAAAATTAAATTATCCTCTAGCTCAACATCGTAAGAAATTTTAAATTTAATAAAATCAAAATATCCAGTTGTTCTCCCAAGTGCTCTTTTTGTTTCTGTAATAATTTTAAAACTAACATCCTCAATCTCAGAATCATCTAAGGCATTTCCATAAGATCTTTTATAAATAATCTCGTTTCCTTTAAGAACAAATGCTTGCCGTAGCATATTACTTTATAACTTCTATTGATCAATAATAAGCATAGAACTTAGGTTTAATATATAAAACAATTATGTAGTAAAACAACATATATTTAAACTTCATGAAAAGGAAGAATTGATATGCATTGTATCAAACAAAGAAATGCCATCTCCACAAATAATTTATTAAAATGGAAAGGATTATCTATCAGAAATTAAAAGAACTTAAACCTATCTCGAAGTGTGATTCTTGTACATTAAAAATAAATCTGAAATCCTTAAACAAAAATTACCTAAAATTCAATTGAACTTAAGGCAAATTGGACTCCAAGCAATTTCAAAAGCAATCTCAGCGGTAAAACCCAAAAACTTAATGGAAAAATCAATTAGAGTACTTGAAAATAAATTGTTAATTCAAAATGATGAGTATGATCTACAAAAATTCAAGAAAATTTTCATTATTGGCGGTGGTAAGGCAACTGTTGAAATGGCATTGACATTTGAAAAAATTCTGTCAAATGCAAAGGATATCGATTATATGGGTATCATTAATGTACCTAAAGACCTTGAAAAACAGGATCTTTTCAAAAAAAGTAAAATCTCCATGAATTTTGCTTCTCATCCGATTCTTAATGAAATTGGGTATAAAGGAACTTTATCCATGATGGAAATTATAGAAGATTCAACTAAAAATGATCTTATTGTATGTTTAATATCCGGGGGAGGGTCTGCTTTACTTCCATTACCAAAAAAGGGTATCAAACTTGTAGATCTACAAGAAATTAATTCTCTTCTTTTATCCTCAGGAGCATCAATTCACGAGATTAATACCATAAGAAAACATTTATCAGATTTTAAAGGTGGAAATTTAGCAAAAAAAATATATAATTCAAGTGGAGCTACATTAATTTCTTTAATTATTTCTGATGTTGTTGGAGATAATTTAGAGTCAATTGCATCTGGCCCTACTGTACCTGATAAAACAAATTTTAAAGATGCTTTTGAGATTTTAAAGAAATATGATCTTTTGGAAAAGACTCCTATTTCAATAAAAGAACATTTAGAAAAGGGATTAACTGATAAATCTTTAGAAAATCCAAAACTAGATGATTTGTGTTTTGCAAATGTTTATAACTACTTAATTGGAAGTGTAAGCTCTGCTGCTCAAGAAGTTAAACTTTTCTTAACAAATGAAGGATTTGAAGTCAAATATTTTTCTAATAATATAAGTGGTGAAGCAAAAGAATTTGGAAGAGGAATATATAATATTATTTCCAAATATGTTCAAGAAAATGTAGATCCAATCATGGACTTAAGAAAAGCATTAATTGGAACTGGTGAATTAACTGTTACTATCAGAGGTAAGGGAATTGGGGGAAGGAACCAAGAAATGTTGCTAAGTTTTCTAAAACATGTAAAAAGCAAAAAAATTGATTATAATTTTCTAATCATTAGTGTTAATCTGGATGGTATTGAGGGTAATAGTAAAGCGATGGGAGCATTAATTGACAATTCTGTAATTGAACAAGTCATTTCAAAAAATATGGATCCAGAGAAGTTCCTGTCCAATAATGATTCAAATAGTTTCTTTAAAAAATTAGGTAATGAAATAATAAGTGGTCCAACCGGTTGTAATGTAAATGATTTAATACTGATTCTTATTTCAATATAAATTTAAATAATTAAGTGTATACTAAAGTTAGCGAAGATGACTGGAGTTATAATTTGCCCTTTGTGTGGTTTTAGTTTCAGGTACTCCAACTCTAAAACAGAAAAGGACAAAATTAAATGTCCTATGTGTGGTTTTGAATTTGGAAATCCTCAAATTTCTCCTTTTACTCCAAAAGATTTTAATAAGAAATTCTAGTGAATTTGATTTCATAAATTAAATTTGAGTGAAGAAATTAGACTGAATTATAATTCGATAAAATCCTTTAACAAAATAATAATTTCTATATTGGTAAATTTTTTAAAGATTGAAGTTGAAATTAGATCACCGATTAATTTTTATTAATTGATAAATAATTTTCAATTTAATACAAAACAAATTCATGGTAAAATACAATGGCTAAAAAAGATAAGAAAAAAAAACCATCAGCGCGAACATCACGAATGGGCTATGATAAATCAGAAGCTGATGAAGAACTCGTAGCTGAAGCATTGAAACGAAAAGATATGGATACGGGACGTGTTGAATTACTTGATAGAGATACTTCTACACCAGTTATAGAGACATATGATGAAGATACTGGAAAACTCGAGGGAAGTATCGTTTTAAAAGATCGTAATCGAGAAGGTTTACTAGCTTTAGTGAAAATAATTGAAACAGTAGATGTCGAACAGGATCATGATGCTAACATTAAATCATTTTCCCATAGTGGCAAATTTAACATTGAAAATCCTAGTTCTGTTGATAGATTATGGGATATAGATGTTTCTCTAGAAAATATTGGAAGTACTGATTTGAAATCTAAGGATATTTCAATAAGAGAATTAGGGACTGAATCACCAGATAATGTTGACTCAAGAGATTTTAAAATAACAAAGGATATAAAAAATTTATTGCTTGTTAAAGAATTTATAAGTACTCTCCCTAATGCTGATGATGTTCTGAATATTAATGATATTGAAAAAGAGTTATTAAAATCAAAGGATAAAACGAGTGAAGTCTCTTCTAAACCACCATCAAAACCAAAATTTGATGAGGAAGAGGATGAGGATGAGGAAGAAGAGGAAGAGCTAGAAGCAGAAGGTGAAACTTGGGGTGATGGAGGTACTCTTGTTGAAACGGGCTTAGAATCATTTGGAATCTCAATTGATAAAGATAATGCTGTAACTTTTGCTATAGCAATTAGAAGTTTGTTTGATAAACCAGTTACAAACATTAAAGTCGTTAAAAATATTCCTGATGATTATACGAACCCCGTAGTTACGGATACTACCGAAGGTAGGGCTGAAATTGAAGGTAATAAAATAATATGGACAATTGATAAATTACCACCTGAATATACCATTATGTGTAAATTCAAATGCAATATTATGGTAACTGATATTGCTAAAAGAAGAACAGGATCATTAGAAGTTACTTATCAGGCAGCATCTTCCTATGCTGAAGGATTAGCTATAGAAAAATTTGATGCTTATACAAGAAACAAATTTTATGTGGATACAGTTGAAAGGGATGAAGAACCGGGTATTTTTGATTGTAAGCTTGTATTTGATAATTCATCCGAATTTATCATACAACTTTTCAACGCAGATGTATATTCCCCAGAAGATGAAACAAAGAAATTTGTAGATATTGATCCCAATGACGTCCCAATGTTACCTAGTGGTGCACAATGGCATTCAACAAAATGGCAATATGAGAGCGATGAATATCCAACTTTTAGAAAGAAACTGGAGTTTAGAGTAATGCCAGATTTCCAAACAATTGTTAATGGAACTATGGCACTCTCGGATGTTATATTAGAGATTGGTAGTATCTCTGGAGTAATGTCTTATAACTTAACTGAAGTTCCAACTTATCGAGCAAAAGATGTTATTGCTTCCATTAAAATGGTTAATAACGGTTCAGCGCCACTTGACGAGGTTACAATCATTCAGCAACACTTCTCTGATGAATACCAACCTCCAAAAGCAGATGAAATTAAATTAATGTGGGATGGTGAAGAAGTCGAGGTTTCTGCTGGAGCTGTAAGTTTCGAAGATAAAGTTTTCAAAATTGATCTCAGAGATTTGAAAGACAGCAGTACCGGTATGTTTAAACCAGACTCAGCCTTAGAGTTTGAATATCCTATTCACTGTGAAAACCCTGCACGCGAATCTACTTTTGAATCTGAAATAATATATCTCGCAAACACTTTTCCAGTAAGTCAAGAGTTAGAGTTCAAACCAGAGGTCCCAGTAATAGAAGCAATGCACATCAGAAGAAAGTTCAGAATTGGAAAAGAAGTAGTCCCTGTAGGAGATTTAGGCAATTACAGAATTATGCTAAGTCTTGAAAATATCGGAGAATCTAAATTACATAATCTGATTATTTTAGATAAAGTCCCAGATTCGTTCGAATATGGTTCTTATTCCATGACTCCAGAAATTACAGATGAAGTAGGGCAAGATACATTAAAGTGGGATATCGAACTTTTAGATGTGGGAGAAAAATTAGAAATCACTTATGAAATAACAGGTACAGGAAAATATAGTCCATCTGATGCTCAATTAGCGCTTTAATCTTAATAAAGCATTTTTTATTTTTTTTATTTTTTATATTTACAATAATAGTTTAATAACACCTTAAGGATAATTATTAAATGAATAAATAACGAAGTTTAATTTAATTACTACTTTTAATAAGTCTTGAGAAATAATGTTAAGAAAACGTTATCAACTGAATTGGATGTTTGAATGTCCAGATGCGGTATTAACTTGCTCAGTTTTGAAATGTCGCGATAAAGAAGGTAATGACCGTAACTTTCTAGTTTTTGGGGGGCATGATAAAACTCTTTATTTGATGGACGAAGAGATGAACATTATTGATGATAGAGCATTTGATGGATGGTGTAGATGCAGTTATTCAATAGATATTGACGGAAATGGATGCGATGAAATATTAGTAGGCGCTGGTGATGGTAATTTCATGGTTTTGAAATTAAATATCGAAAAGAAAAAACTCACAGGTTTAATGCGGTATAAGGCCTCAAAGAGGATTAATTGCTGCGTTGCTGGAGATTTCACGCGAGATGGGAATATTGAATTGATCTTTGGAAGTGATGATAAATCTCTCAAAATTTTCGATGATATTAAAGCAAAAGACCCCAAATTTATGTTGTATTATGATTCTTGGGTCACAGCTTGCACATTAGGTTTCTTAAAATTACCCGATAATGAGGATCCTATATTTGGACTATTAGTTGGCACAAAAAATGGATTAGTTCAATTAGTTCAATTTCAGGATAAGATGCTAGACATTATATGGCAGAATAATTTTTCCACTCAGATCAATGATATCAAAGTTGGAGATGTAACAAATGATGGATTAAATGAAATTCTACTAAGTACTGATGACTCTTTTATTAAAATCTTAAATAGTGAAGGAGAACCCATTAAGGAGATTAATACTGAAGAAGGGCGTCCAATTTCATTATTAATTGAAGATATCGATGGTGATAACGCAAAAGAAATTGTTGCAGGATGTGCAGATGGTTCTCTTAAAGTCTTTCATAATCCTACTTTAGATTCACAAGAATTCGAATTAAAATGGAAAACTAAAGTATCTACATCTATTAAAAATGTTTGTTATCTCACTGGAGAAGATAAAAATGTTAAGCATATTGTATTTGGAGGGTATGATCGCAAGATTAGAAATGTCACTGATTTTGAATGGGGCCATAAAGAATCACTTATAATTCCTCAAAAAATTAAAATAGATGAAATAAAGGAGAGTAAAAAAACCGATTTAGTTAATGAAATTGCGAAAATAAAGGATTTTCCAACAAATATAAGAGAACATATCTTCAAATTTCTACAGGAGCAGGGGTATTTAAAAGACTTAATGAATGAATTATCAAAATTAAGCTATTCTGAGGACGAGATATTAGAAGAATTCGCACTTTTAAAGACACAGAAATCAGTTGTTTATGAGAAAATGACATACCCTGTATGGAGTTTACCTAGTGAAGAATTTGAGAAGGAAATGCCTGAGGAGGCTAAAGCTGAAATCTCCGTTGAAGAACAGCCAAAACCTAAGGTACAACCATTAGTTATTGAAGAATCTGTTACACCTAAAAAAGAAAAATTACGAGCAGCTTTAGAAAGTGAACCTAAAACAAAAGTAGCCAAAGAAAAAGCAAGTGCGGGAGGATCACTGGGAGATATAATTATTGCCTATTTAAAGGAGCAGACATTGGTCACAACAAAAGCACAATTCGTTAATGATATTAAAAATAAAGGTTTTTCTAATAGCCAGATTGAAAAAGAGATAAATGAATTGAAGGAACAAGGTAAAATTCAATATTCACGAGCTAAACCAAAAGGATGGAGTTTAGCTGAATAATTATTCTTGAGTCTTCTTTATAAAAAATTCTTCTATTGTTTCTTGAAACGGCTCAAATTGATTTAATTCTGTGAAATCTTTTTTCTCATATTTTTGAATAAATAATTGTAGTACCGGTTCTACCCTTTCGAAAAATTTTCTAACAAGTTTATCTGATTTTTTTTTTGATTTATCAACTAATCCATATAAAATTATTGGTTCTTTAACACGATTATCTCCTGATTGGATTTCAGCTATCTTAAAGATAAACAAGATATTTCCTGATTCCAAATATTCCATTGAATTATTTTTAAATGCAGTATCAACAAATGTATTGATTGCCGAAATAAATGCTCCTCTAAGATCCTTATTTATACCACTTTCTTTTTGAGCTGGAATTTCTTTCATTATATGACTCACTAGGACAAATCCCCGAAATACAAAACCTAATTCGTAAAGTTCCTTCAATTTAGATTCAAAGAATTTAATTAATAATTATTTTTCTAATAATAGTTGTTAAAAAATTAATATTTATTTTCGTATTTATTTTTAGACTAAATCCTTAAATTCTATTAAAAAGAACGAGTTATAAAATGATGCTAAACCTTAAAAAAAAAATAAGATGAAAAAACTGAAGAAGGAAAATTACACAAAAAGATTTAGAACATAAATGGAAATAAATTATTGTGAAAATAATCTCTAAATACAAATTTTTTAATTTTTTGAAATTATAAGTTTTTTATACTAATATTGGTTTATTACAATTATTCAAAAAAAAATATTGATTAATAAGGTTAGGGATTAATTTTATGAATGAAGCAGAGTCTCGTTTTTGCCCTTATTGTGGAATCGAGTTAGAACACCCGTACTGGGCTCATATCCAAGCAGAACATCCAGATAAATATACCCAAAAGGAAACTTGGATTAAATTATGGCAAGATTATCGAGGTTTAGGTATGGATGAAGAAACATCTTTAATGGTAATATCAGAACTATTCAATGCAACTCAAGAAGAAATCAAATCTTTCTTAGAAAATGCTAAAGCTCTATAATTGTGGTTTGTGAAAAATTATTTTAAAATTAAAATAAATAAAGAAATAGTTTAAATTTAAATCACAAAATGTAAATTTCGGGTTAAAATTCTTCTTCTTCAGCGTCTTCTTTTAAGAGTCCTGCCTGTTTTAGAATATCTTCAATACTATCACGAGCTTTAATAACTTGTTCATTCTCGTTTAACTTAAGTTTTTCAATAGCATCATCACTGAATTCCATTATTTTCTTAATGGCTTCAGAAGAAAAATCTTTAATTTTTTCAGAGGTTTCCTCGATGAAGTCTTTTCCAGATTCACCAAAAACATTACCAAAGAAATCGGTAAAAGATTTATTCAGTTTTTCTATGAAGTTTTCTTTTTCTTCTCCTTCATCATTCATTTTATTTCACTAATTTTTAATGTTTATTATAGTAATTTTTTAAAATATTAAAATCCATACTTCTTTTTGTTTTTTACTTCATCTATTTTAGTTATTTTTGGTTTCCATAAGAAAAGTAAGAAAAGTCTTAGTAGAATTTAAACAAACCGACGTTGATTTTTATGGATTTAAAAATATTAAATCAATCTTTTTCTTTTCCAGTTCTTCAAATCATCTTTAGAATAACCCAGTAACCTACAGTAAATTTCTTCATTATTTGCACCGAATTCAGGTCCTGAATTCTCAACTGACCCTACAGTATCGGAGAATTTAATTAAACGATTAGGTATCGTAGCTTTTCCAACATCCCACTTAGAGAAGTCAAATTGGTCACACAGCATCCCTCTTTCTTTGAGATTTGGATGGTTATGAACTTCATCAATGGTTAAAACTTTACCGCATGGAATTCTTACGGATTCTAGCTGTAGTATAGCTTCTTCTCGTGTTAAATTTCCACTCCACTGTTCAATAATATTATCTAATTCCTCTATATGATCAAACCGTTTTATAATATTATCGAGTCTTGGATCTTTTAGGAGTTCAGGTTTTTTTAATACATCGTTTACTATCCGTTGGAATTGATTCTCTGTAAGAGTCGTTAAAACAATCAAGCCATCTTTACAGTGATATTGGTTGTAAATTGGTAAGAACTTCGCCGTTAAATCGATATGTTGAGCTCTTGGAATAAACTCCTTTGCTTGAGCTCTAATGTTTATGGCGAACATTATATCATGCATTGAAATATCAATAAATTGACCGTTCCCTGTTCTTTCTCGATGATATAGTGCTTGACTTATTCCAATTGCAGCAATATGTCCTGCTGTATAATCTGCTATAGGTAATCTTGGTGGTCCTTCCTTAAAGCCTAAAGCATCGAGAATTCCTGCTTGAGCTTGAATGATTATATCAAACGCGGTTTTTTGAGTATATCGTTCTAATCCTTCATTTCCGTAACCTGATATTTTTGCGTATATTAATCGAGGGTTAATTTCTTTCAACACTTCATATCCCAACCCCCATTTTTCCATTGTTCCTTTCACAAAATTCTCTACAAGAACATCTGACTTTTCCACTAATCTTTTAAATATCTCTTTAGCCTCTTCTTTTCTTAAATCGAGCGAAATTGATTTCTTCCCTCTATTTAAAATGGAGAACAACGGAAATATAGTTTTATCATAAAGAACAAATAAACGGAATGCTTCTCCAAAGGGCGGAGGTTATAGTTTGGACTGCGAATTGCACTCAAATTTCTACCTTTATTACACTTGCCCCTTGATCAGCAAAAAATGTACTAGACCAGGGACCGGAAATAAATTGTGAGCAGTCGAGAATCTTTAGATCTTCAAAAATTTTAACCATGAAATTTTAGAATTAAAAATTTTTAAAATACTTTTTTACATAATTAACTCGTCCAAGTATTTCTTGAATATAAAATTTAAGCAAAACTTAACTCATAGAGTTTTTTATTATGCTTCATATCAGTTTTTACATTTTTTACAATTTCAAACATATCATCTGTGAGCCTTTTCATTTCATTTTTCGCGGCACTAGCATGTCCTGATAAAGCTATTCTCCCAAAGTCAGAATTAAGTAGGTTAAGAAGCTTTTTCCTTACTAGAGATAAGGGAATCTTAGTAAGTAGTTTAAATTTTTTAGGAAGAATAGGGAAACCCAACTCTTTTAATGTGTTAATAAATTCTCGAAATCCTTGAAGAGCTAAATTAATGAGTTCTTTATCTGTTCCAAGCGTTTTATTGCGTTTTTTTGCAGCATAACCTCCCATAGCTAATGGACTTATTAAAGCCATATGAGTTTTTAACCATGCATCTATATTTTCACTTATATCGACTTTGATTCCTGAATTTGTAAATACTCTTTCAATATTTTTCAATCGATCAGATTTTTTTCCATCAAGTTCCCCCACATATAATATAGCATCATCTACATAGGCAGCAATAATCTTATATTCTTCCCTATATCCGCCAGGTCCTCCAAATCCAAGTATAATTCTACTCTTTTCAATACTATTTAAATATTCAGTTGCACCTGATGGGTTATTTCCTGTAAAAATTACTATTGGACTGATATTCTCTTTTATAATAGGCAATATTTGACTGACTTGTTGTCGTTGCATGATAACTAGAATCACATCGTATAGATCTTCTTTATTTAGTTTATCAACAAGATTGATATCAGTTTTGTATATTTTATGAAAAATATCATCTTGAATAATCAATCCATGGTTTTTTAAATCGTCTAAACGTTTCCCTCTAGCTAGGATTGAAACATCATTTCCACCACTTTTAAGTTTATAAGCAAATATGCTACCTATTACGCCCGCTCCATAAACTAATATTTTAATAATTTTTCACCTTAAAAATCAAATTTTTTTTGTCTAATTATTAATATGTAAAATTTATATTTAAATTTAGTCACACCTAATTTATCAGAAACAATCATTTAAAAATGGGGCCAATAGTTCTAAATTATCAAATAATAAGAAGGAATTTAGGATATTTATTTATCTATATGAATAGTTATAATTAATAAACAAATTCAAACAATAAATAGAAAAAAAGCAATAATTAGCTTCTTTTATATGAATTTAGATTTAAAAATTTAGGTTTTAAAATCATGTAATATTTTACGATACAAGGAAGTAGTATGAATGAAACTCACTTTTTACATGGATTTTTGAATCCAAAAAGCATTGCCATTTATGGAGCTAATAACAAAGGTAATTCTTTAGCTGGGCTTCAAATAATGAATCTTATTAAGTCTAGCTATGAAGGTAAAGTATTTCCAATACATCTAAAGTTAGAGTCTGTAATGGGATTTAAAGCTTTTAAATCAATTGCAGACGTTCCAGAGATCCCCGACCTAGTAGTAATTGTTCTTCCAGCTAAATTAGTTCCTCAAATTTTTAGAGAATGTGGAGAAAAAGGAGTAAAAAGAATAGTCTTGATTTCTGGAGGTTTCCGTGAATTAATAGGAGAACATAAAAATTCACTCACAGAAGAAATAAATGATATTGCAAAAGGATATGGGATAAGATTTATTGGTCCTAATTGTTTGGGTGTCTATAATAATTGGTATGGGCCAGAAGAAGAAAATAAATCCTTTAATATCTTTATTTGGGAAAATCTCAAAAGAAGTAAATTTTCAGTTGTTTCTCAATCAGGTACCCTTTCTTGCCACATTTGGTATGATCCTGAGAATTTAGATTTAGGTTTGAGTAGATCTTTATCTGTGGGAAATGAAGCAAATATTGATATAGTAGATTGTTTAGAGTACTATAAGGATGATGAGTATACTGAAATAATTGGATTATATATTGAAGAGATGAAAAGGGGTCGAGAATTTTTAGAATTAGCAAAAGAAATTACTCCAAAAAAACCCATTATCGCAATTTATGTTGGAGGTTCTAAGGCAGGTAATCGTGCATTACAGAGTCATACGGGGGCTTTAGCAGGGAATTCTAAAGTATATGAAGGTATTTTTAAAGAGACAGGCATTATCAAAACAGATTACGTTCAAGAATTTTTAGACATAGCTCTAATATTTTCAAGAGGGATAACCCCTAAGGGTAGACGAATTGGTATTATAACAAACTCAGGAGGTCCGGGCGCGATGGTCGCTAATAATGCTGAAAAACATGGTTTAATTGTTCCAGAATTTTCAAATACTCTACAAAAAGAATTAAAAAGTATTTTACCTCCAACTGCGAGCTTCAAAAATCCAGTGGATTCTACATTTGACATGAACTTACCATACTTTTACATTACTTTACCTGAATTATTAATGAAATCAGGAGAAATAGATGCGATAATTCAATATGGAGTGGTTGGATTCCAAGAAGTCTTAGACGAATATCTCAAATATGATCAAATAGTAAAACACGCTGAATTTCAACATCAACCAGATGAATTTGTTGATGAGTTAGCTCAGAAATTACTCCAGCCAACAATGAAAAATTCTCAGAAATATAGTATACCAATATTGTATGTTAATCCAATGAATTTTAATAGCCCATGGTCTAAAAGACTCAGAAATAACGGAGCTATTCTTTTTAGATTATGGGATAGACCCGTAAATGCTCTTGCAAAAGTGTGTGAGTATGTAAAGTATAGAAAACAATTTTCCTAATCCCATTTATGCTTTAAAAAAAGAATTTTCGGATTTTTAAATAAAGTCAAATCTTAAAAAAAGAATTCTAAAAATAGTTATTTGAAAAAAAACAATTTAAAGTATTGTTTTATTACACGAAATACCAAATTAATGTAATCAAAATCAAGTCGTGAAGAATATGAGTGATGAGAGAAAAAAACTTTGGGAACCATCTAAAAAATGGTTAAAAAACGCAGAAGTAACTCGCTTTATCAAATTTGTTAATAAAGAATACGGTCAAAATATAAAAGGTGGCAACGAATTATATAAATGGTCCGTTGAGGAGATTCCCGATTTTTGGGATGCTATGTGGAAATTTTCTGGTATTATATCTTCTCAACCATACGATAAAGTTGTTGAAGATTTAGGCGTATTTCCTGGTACAAAATGGTTCCCTGGAGTTAAACTAAATTTTGCTGAAAATCTTCTAAAGTATAAAGACGATCAATTAGCTTTTATATTTCAAGGTGAAACCAAAGTTTCAAAACAGATGACTTACGAGGAATTAAACAAGATAGTAGCTCGTTTAGCAAAATCCCTTAAAGATATGGGAATTAAGACAGGTGATCGGGTTGTATCTTATATTCCAAATCTTATTGAAACACCAATTGCTATGTTAGCAACTACTGCTATTGGAGCGATATGGGCTTCTTGTGGTGCTGAACTTCAATCAAGTGCAGTCATAGATAGATTTGGTCAAATTGAGCCAAAAGTACTATTTACCGTTGATGGTTATTTTTATAGAGAGAAAATTTTTGATATTAAAGATAATATAAAAGCAGTTGTAGAATCAATCCCTTCAATAGAAAAAGTAGTTGTTGTTTCTTACATCTCTGATGGTAAAGCGGATATTAGTAGTATACCTAAAGCAGTAAATTGGGAAGATTTCATGGCAAAAGATGATGAGATTAAGTTAGAGTTTGAACAATTACCATTTAGTCATCCTATATATATAATGTTCTCATCAGGTACAACAGGAAAACCAAAATGCATGGTTCAAAGCGGAGGAGGTGTTCTTATAAATCATTTAAAAGAACTTATCCTATCAACAGATTGTAAACGAAGCGATGTTATTAATTATATAACAGCACCATCTTGGATGATGTGGAATTGGTTAATTAGTGCGCTAGCTGTTGGTGCAACCATCTTCCTATATGATGGTAATCCCCTTTATCCAGATCCTCTTAGATTTTTCGAATTAATAGAGAAACATAAAATTACAATTTTTGGAACTAGCGCTGCTTATATTCATTACTTAATGGGGCTCGGAGTTAAACCTGCTGAAAAATATGATTTATCTTCGTTAAGAGAGATATCACAAACAGCATCAACACTCTCTCCTGAGGGATTTGAATATGTATACAAAGAAATTAAGAAAGATCTCTTTTTCAATTCAATCAGTGGGGGTACAGATATTAATGGATGTTTCGCTGGAGCAATACCTATCCTTCCAGTATATTCTGGTGAACTTCAAGGGCGTGCGTTAGCAATGAAAGTAGAAGCATATACAGATAAAGCTGAACCTGTTGAAGATGAACAAGCAGAACTTATATGTGAAGCAGCTGCTCCTTCCATGCCAGTCTATTTCTGGGGTGATGATGATAACATGACAAAATATAAAACTGCTTATTTCAATCACTTTAAAGATGCAGGTAAAAATGTATGGAGACATGGGGATTATATTGTCATACATAGTGATACAGGTGGGATTACATTCTGGGGACGATCTGATGCTGTACTTAAACCCTCAGGCGTTAGAATTGGTACTGCTGAAATTTATAATGTAGTTGAGCAACTCCCTGAAGTCGCGGACTCTTTAGTTATAGGTCAAAAATGGGAAGGCGATACTCGTATTGTCATGTTTATACTTTTAAATGAAGGATATGAATTAACCGATGAATTAAAAACTAAGATCCGACAAACACTTAGAGAAAAAACTTCACCTAGACATGTTCCTAAACTCATTTTTCAAGCACCAGCAGATGGAATCCCCTATACATTCAGTAATAAAAAAGTTGAGATTGCGGTAACTAAAATCATCCATGGGATACCCGTAGCGAATCGAGGTGCTCTCAGGAATCCAGATTCCCTCGATTATTATATGGAAATGAAGGATAAACTTCAATAATTTTTTTCTTTTTTTCTTTATTTTAAGATTAGAATGTAGTAGAATTTACAAAAAGGATGAGTAGTAAGGTAAATGGATCTATTTGATTGGATTTTTATAATTTCGAGTTTGGTTTTTTTCTCGTCTATAATTTCTGTATTTATATTAAAGGCCAATGACAAAGAAGATAAGGTGAAAGTATTTGGAATCATTCTTTTCATCATGATTTTTCCTATTATCTTAGTTAAGATTAATTATATCATTGTGGGAAGAGATGGAAGATTCATAATCTTTCTTAGTTTAATCCTCATTTACTTAGTGTTAGAATTTTTGCTTGACCAGGTTTTCAAGATTGATTTTCGCTCAAAAACAAGCCGACATGTTCCTTATATTATTGTTGATTGGGCAGCTTGTTTTTCATTTCTGTTTGGTGCCCTAAGACTTGATTATACTTGGGGATGGATTGTATCCTTCTTTTTCTTTGCATTTATAGCTGCCTTGATATACAACATAGATAGGCGCAGAAGAAGGAAATAATATATATTTTTTTCATTAATTTTATTTAATTAATTAGTCAAAAGGATACCTATTGAAAATCGTTATTTTTTCTAACCATATACCACATATTAATATCAAAATGAGGTAATGTAATCTCTTTCATCACTTCAAATCCACATTTTTTATAAAAAATTACATTCCCTTCTGTTTGTGTCTCGAAATATATGGGTAATCCTTGATTTTCTGCCATTTCTATGAGTGCTCTTAACAATTTTCCTCCAAACCCCTTTCTTTGATTTTTTTGTGATACTCCAAGAACAGCGAGATAGATATGTGGATGTATATCAAAGATTTTCTTCTCTTCGTCTAGGACTTTTAGAGCTTCTACCGTTTTCTTATCGAACTTTTTTCGAACTTTCATGACAGGAATAATTGCCCCGCTTCGAATCATAGGCCAAGCGGTCATAATTGCATGTTTACTGGGAAGTATAGCCATAATGCCTTCAAATTTCTCAGATGTAGCATAAACACTACCATATCTTAGACAATATCTTATGAACATTTCATAGCATGTGTCAATTTCCTCCCCTTCAAGACCCCAAGCTTCCATAAGTGGATCTTTAGAAAAGGCATCCCCTAAAACCTTACTAACTTCTCTAAGTTCTTTTTTACTTATTAGATATAGGTTATCAAGCAAATTATTTTCTTGTCTTATATCAACAATAGCTTTATTTTTTAATTCAGCCATTTTAATCATTATTGACTTTTTTTATGCTAATATAATTATTTTTTTTCTAAAATTAAAATGATCTAGAGCCCAATTTCTATGAAAAAAATAAAAAATACTAAAAAAGGAAAAAAAATTTTTAAAAATAATTTTTTTAAACTATCACCTTGGACTCAATTCCCAATCCTTTAGCTACTATGGAGATCGAAACGATCTAAGTTCATAATTTTATTCCAAACCGCTATAAAATCGTGCAGGAACTTCTCCTGAGAGTCATCACTACCGTAAACCTCCGCCAATGCTCTAAGTTGGGAATTTGAACCGAAGATGAGATCAACACGGGTAGCTGTCCATTTGAGTTCTCCCGTTTCGATATCATGACCCTCAAATAAGGTTTTATCTTCTGTATTTGCTTTCCAAGTTGTGTTCATGTCGAGCAGATTTACAAAGAAGTCATTGGTAAGCGCTTCAGGTCGTTTGGTAAAGATGCCATGCTGGGTTCCTCCGAAGTTGGTATTCAAGGTGCGTAAACCGCCTAGGAGCACCGTCATTTCAGGTGCAGTCAAATTTAACAATTGTGCTCTATCAACCAGCATTTCCTCGGCTGATACGGCATAGAGAGTCTTCTGGTAGTTGCGAAAGCCATCCGCTTTGGGTTCGAGAACTGCGAAAGATATTTCATCTGTTTGTTCCTGTGAAGCATCCATGCGTCCCGGTGTGAAGGGAACCCTCACATCGTGCCCAGCATTTTTCGAAGCTTGCTCGATACCTGCGCAACCAGCCAAAACGATCAAGTCAGCAAGTGATATCTTCTTACCATCGGACTGAGCGTTATTGAATTCAGCCTGAATGCTTTCCAGTGACTTGAGTAGCTTCTCTAGTTGGGCAGGTTGATTAACCTCCCAATCCTTCTGTGGTGCCAGACGAATACGAGCTCCATTCGCCCCACCGCGCTTGTCTGAGCCACGGAAAGTGGACGCGGACGCCCAAGCAGTCGAAACCAGTTCCGAGATAGACAGACCTAAAGCTAGGATTTTGCTTTTGAGTAAGTCAATGTCCTTTTCATCAACTAGCTTGTGATCAATCGCTGGGATGGGATCCTGCCAGATACGCTCTTCGTCAGGAACTTCCGGTCCTAGATACCGAGTACGCGGACCCATGTCGCGGTGGGTTAGCTTAAACCACGCTCGGGCGAATGCGTCAGCAAATTCATCCGGATTCTCCATAAACCGCCGTGAAATCTTTTCATACTCGGGATCGAACCGAAGAGAGAGGTCGGTGGTCAACATAGATGGCGCATGACGCTTTGACTTGTCATGTGCATCCGGTACGGTACCAGCACCCGCGCCACCCTTCGGTATCCACTGATGCGCGCCAGCAGGACTCTTCGTTAGTTCCCATTCAAAACCGAAGAGGTTCCAGAAGAAGTTGCTACTCCATTTCGTAGGGGTGGTGGTCCAGATGACTTCAAGACCGCTGCTGATCGTATCGCTACCTTTGCCTGTGCCAAAGCTACTCTTCCAACCTAGTCCCATATCTTCGATATCAGCCGCTTCAGGCTCGGGTCCCACATGTTTCGCATCGCCGGCGCCATGGCACTTTCCGAACGTGTGCCCGCCTGCAATGAGTGCCACCGTCTCCTCGTCATTCATCGCCATGCGCCCGAAGGACTCGCGGATATCCTTTGCCGCTGCTACCGGATCAGGATTACCGTTCGGACCTTCCGGGTTGACGTAAATCAAGCCCATCTGCACGGCAGCGAGTGGATTTTCGAGATCTCGATCACCGGTGTAGCGCTCGTCACCCAGCCATTCTTGCTCGGAACCCCAGTAGATGTCCTTTTCCGGTTCCCAGATATCCTCACGTCCGCCACCGAAACCGAAGGTCTTGAAACCCATCGATTCCAGTGCGACATTACCCGCGAGGATCATCAAGTCGGCCCAGGAAATTTTCCAACCATATTTCTGTTTGATTGGCCAAAGCAGCCGGCGTGCCTTGTCGAGATTGACATTATCGGGCCAGCTATTGAGAGGTGGGAAGCGCTGATTTCCACTGCCACCGCCGCCGCGACCGTCGCCTTGGCGGTAGGTGCCAGCGCTATGCCAAGCCATACGGATGAACAAAGGTCCGTAGTGACCGAAGTCCGCTGGCCACCAGCTTTGTGACTTTGTCATAAGTTCACCGAGGTCCTTCTTCACGGCCTTCAAGTCGAGACTCCTGAATTCTTTAGTGTAGTTGAAATCCTTGCCCATTGGATTAGACTTGGAGGAATGTTGGTGCAAGATATCGAGATTCAACTGGTTCGGCCACCAATCTTGGATCGTCATGCCACCACCAGCAGTGGGCCTCTTAATCCTACCCATTACCGGGTTTTTACTATCTTCATTCATAATATTCTACCATAATTAATTTTGGTTGCATTATCTATACAAGAATACCTAGTATATATGTGAATATTTAATGATTTATTATACAATAATCATTCTTATATAATAATTAATATCAAACAGTAACCATTATTAATATAGAT
This sequence comes from Promethearchaeota archaeon, assembly GCA_016839635.1. Next base: position 24,755 of record JAEOTV010000291.1, read on the forward strand.
TATGAGTTATTCTAAAAACACTTTAAAATATAAAACTATTCAATTAAATGATTGATTTGGATATTCAAGAATTAATTACAACATTTAAAAAAAAAGGATATAAAGTAACAACTCAACGTTTAGCAATATGTAAATTCATCCTCAGCAGGAATGATCATCCAACAGCAGAGGTAATATATCAAGAATTGAGAAAAGAATATCCAACGATAAGTTTGGGTACAATTTATAAAACTTTGCATCTTTTAAAAGAATTTAGCTTAATACAAGAATTAGGGTTCAATGAAGGAAGTATAAGATATGATCCAGATATGGAACTCCATATAAATATGGTATGTTTGAAGTGTGGTAAAATATATGATTACAAGGCCGGTAATGTTAAAAAATTATGGAATACAATTATTTCAGATATCGGAATAAAACCTAAAGGGCAAAGAATTGATTTGTACCATGAATGTGATGATTGTAATGAAAATGATAAATAATTTTATTTAGTTATTTTAATGAACAAAACTATTATGTAAGACTAAAAATTTAATGTAATAGCAATGTATATATATTGGGCAGTTATCGCTCCATTTTTATCATGTTTAGCAATATTCTTGGGTTATGTGTTAATTAAAGAGAGAAAAAGAGTCGGATTAATATTTCTAACAGTATTTTTTATTTTTAATATTAATGTCACATTTAACATTATCAATATATTTCGAAGAGATTATAGTGAAGATTTTTCCATTTTTCCTTTGAGCAATATTGTTGCATATATAGTGATAATTAATATTGTAATTATTTCAATCTCTATACTACTTCACATCAAATTTGATGATTTTAAAGAGAATCACGCAATAATTAGAATTCAATCTTTTTTTTTTAAGATTAGGGACAATATTTTTCTGCTTGAGAAGACTTCTGATAAATTAATATCGATCATCTTACTTGCTTGTCTTTTTTATATTATAGGTTTAATTAATCTTTATATCCATGAATTTGGTCATGCGATGGCAGATATTATTGTTGGAACTTATTATAATGAAATTAGAATCAATTTTTTTCTTCAAGGATGGACTTCTGGAGGAGGAATTCTTGCAACTGATCCATTTCATACTCAGAAGCTAACAGTAATTTTACTTGGGGGACTATTTACAGAATGTATATTTGCACTATTCTCACTTGTTGTTATTTTATGGAAAAAAGAAAAGAATAATTTCACGTGGCTTTTATCGATTATAATCTCAATGCTATTTTTAAATCGAGTAGCACTTTATTTCACATTCCCTCATTTACTTAATATAAGAAGTGATGTATTAGGTTTAGTAAGCTTAGGATATGACCCTAGGGATCTTTTTTACATTTTCTTTCCCTTTTTGATCTTTACTATTGTTATTACTTCCAAATTAATAGCAAAATTATATAAAACTAGTTTAAAAAGAAATAATATGTTCCTAGGAATATACTTCCTCAGTTTAACAGTGTATATTGTTTTATTAGTAGTTTTGAGTGCAATTAATGAATTTGTAATTTCACTAGAGTCATTGAGTTTTTACTAAAGAATTCATGAATTAATCTAGTATATAGAATAAGAATTTTAGAAAAACATGGCAAATATCCAATAAAAATGAATCAATAAGAATAAAGAAAATTATTTTGCTCAAATAATAGATAAGAAAAAAGAAAAAAAAAGATAAGATTCGATAACAATCGCAAAAACAGATTTTTACTAATTATTATGTATTTCTTATGTTATATTTTATTACTTTTTGTAGATTCATAAATAATCATAATATTAGAAGCGGAAATTTCTTCCTCTGCCTCTATTATATGGATTAGGAGGTGCCTTTTCAGTCACTACCACATTAGAAGCCTGGGGGCCTTTTTGACCATCAACTACTTCAAATTCTACTTTATCGTTTTCATTTAATGTTTTGTATTCGTCATCTCTACCTGATAATGCACTGTAATGAACAAATACGTCGGCTCCATCTTCAGAACTTATAAATCCGTAGCCTTTTCGGCTATTAAACCATTTTACTGTTCCTTTTACCAATTTTAAAACCAATTTTCAAATTTTCAATTAAAATTCTTTATTTCTAAAGAGCTGATAAAAAAAAAGAAATCAAAGATAATAAATTTTGACTTTTTTGGGATAGCTAGAGAATTTTTGCGAAAAAATTTTACATCTTTTTGTACATTAAGAATTCTCTGTGAAGGAGTTTAATATAAATAAACAAAAGTAATATTGAAGCTGATAATTAAATTAACCATAATTTTAATATAGAGTAAAATTTTTGATTTCTTTAAATATATTTTATTTATAATAGCATAACATATGGCGTCTAAAAATCAATTTATATTAATATTTATTGGATTTATCTCTATCCTTGTTGTACTTCTTACTCCCTATGGTTTCCATATTGACTTAGGACCCGGACCAAATAGCCTAATGGCAATTCTTTGGGAATATTGGGATCTATCAATTTTAAGATGGTTTACAGTGTTGGAGTATGTTCCATATTATTTTTTTAGGTTTATCGCAATCTATTACTTGATAAGATATCTTATGGATAA
>JAEOTV010000292.1 GCA_016839635.1 Promethearchaeota archaeon
GGATTTATAGCAGAAGCAATAATATGCAAATCTTTAGGTAATGTCGCTTTTGCTAATAGGAATAAAGTGCTCGCCCAGAAAGCTAATTCTTCAACATAAACACATGGAGGTGTAACAAGCTCTAAAATATATGTAATTGCTGTTACATTCCCATCTCTAGCAAATGTGTCAATATCTACAGAGCTATCTCCTAATGCGTAGCGAATATCCATTGCATATCCTTTTTCAAGGTCATCTCTACCCCATGGTCTAGCTAATACTTTTTGTCTAATATAGTCTGGTACTGGTGGAAAATCACTTCTCCCTTCATAAAGTATCCCATCCATTATTTTAATGGCATCTTTTACAATTTCCTTCATACGATAAACCATTTCTTCCCCAGGAGGATAATTTCCACTGTCATCTGCTATTATTAACTCCATTTCAATACCATGGGTAAATGGTAAAGGTGTCCAATGCTCAGTATCAGTTAACATTTCTATCCATGGTCTTTCAGGGATATACACTTCTCGATAATCTGACCCTAAAAATAATTTATCTGTGGATCTATCAATACTATTTCCTAATGAAACACTTGGTGCTGCAGCTTTACCTTTTTTAGCATATAACTGTGAAAAAGTATCTACTTTCTCTCCAGATTTTTGTTTCTTTTTTTTCTCCTTCTTTTGCTTCTTTTTTTTGTCTTTTGCCATAAAAGTTTTCCCTTTCGATTGCTTTACACGACGTTTTAATTTAAATGATATCTTTTTAACTATTACAATATATATAAAAAATTTTGATTTTATAATTTTGGATAATTTTCTTTAATTTAAAGTAAAGATTGGATAAAAGTTTTAAAAATATTATAATCGTTGATAAATTCGTATGATAGGACCAAATTGATGAGTTTTGATTTGTTTGTTGGAAAAATCTGAGCAAGCTCATCAGAGATTTTACCTCCTTTAAAGGTTGAATCGTCTATCATTAAATTAATAGTATCTCCAATCTTTTTAATTTTTGAATAAAATCTATCGCCTAAATCATTTTCAGATGATAGAATTATTGTTGGTTTTCCTAAGTATGGAATAAAATCTAAGTTAAAGATTAATATTTGACCTGGAGCACTGCTGAGATTTTTAAAAAATTGTTTTAGTGAAGTTTTGAGAGTATTTAATTCATTTTGATTATAATTCTCTTTTGAGGGAAATACGTAATATGCTATTGATTTCTTTAGTGAAAATTTTAGATCATTATATACACGATCTAATATTGGAAAAATGCTAAAATCAAAACTGAATAAAGATAAAAACACAATTGGAAAATTAAAATCATTTGCTAGAATATTACTACTTACGTTTCCACCATTTAAACTAAAATTTGTAATTTCCCTATTAACTTGAGAGATAAAAGTGTTTAATAAAAAATATTGAGAAAAAACAGGGGTAGCTTCAACTTTGGTTTGTATTTCATCAACCATTACATAGATAATATCGAATAGATTTTTTATTAATTTTTCTTTAAGCTCTTGAATTGAAATCCTTTCAATAATAGAATGAGCTACATTAGGACTGTTATATTCAGCAAGAGCGTTAATTGCATCCTTTAAAAACTCGTAAGATAGTTTTCTTAATTTTCTGTTTTCTGAGTTGTTATTATATGAATTAAGACTAATTTGAATGACTAAATTTAAAATATTAGTGACTTCAGATTTAACCTCCTGACCATATAATTTTTTCGCTATATTAAATAAAATCCTTGCTTTAAGAAATTCATCAACTATGTGTTCTATTAATTTCTGAGCTAATAATGGATTAGATTCAATTAAGCTACCAAAAATGTTGCGCAGAAGTTCTTCTTTAATAGATTGATTTTGAATTAAAGATCCTGTGCTAACTGCTTGTTCAGGATTAACTGAAACTCGATCTAAAACTAAAAACTTCAAGACTTTTTGTTGAAAGTCTAAATCTTGTAAATTTCGAGCTATTTGGACCATTTGATTAAAATCCTTTGAGGCATAAGCTCGAATTAAATTTGTATAAAAATTAATTTGTTCGGTTTTATTTGACAATGCTAATGCATATTCTAAAGCTTTAATAGGATTATTAATTGAAAGATATCCTTTTGCGATTTGTTTTATATAAGCATCAATTTTTTCAAGTAGCTGAGAAGTATTCAACCCTGCGGATTGTGCTGAGTTGACTTCATCTTTAACAGTTTTAAGTTGTTGTTCAGCTTTTTTTATTATATTTTGATCCATGTTAATGAAATAATCTTCTGAATTAAACTTTTCAGCCTTTTCTGTAATAGTAAAAGCATGAGTTTTTAAAATGGCGTTCATTTTACTGACTGGAACAACATCTCTAACTTTTTGCACTTTCACTGTATATTCAGTAATTTTAAGCCAGTTTACATTAATATTTAATTTACCAAAACCATCTGCTATTGGTTCTAATTTTAATAGTATATTCTTAGTTTCTCCCGGACCAAATTCTATATGGTTGTTAAATTCTTCAGGTTCTATTCTAATACTTAAGCTTTCTCCCTCAAAATCGAATTTAAATGTCTCTTTTTTGCTTGATGTATTTACTACCTGAATCTTAATCTCATTATCAACACCAACTATAAGTAAATTTTGCGGGAATTTTGCTATATTTAAAGAGATGATTTTATCTGGGTTTGACATAATTTAAAGGTTTTTTTGTTCTCTTTATTAATACTAAATCAAATATCCCATTATTTTTTAGGTTTAATAATTAATAGGTTAACTACTTAAGGTTTAACTAATAATAAAGAATGAGGTTTTATTTTCCCATTCTTCGATTTCTTCTTATATAATCTTCTAAATCTTCAATTACCATATCTTTATTATAATCAGGCCATAAATCCTCTCTAAATTTAAATTCAGCATAAGAAGAATCCCATAACAGAAATCCTGAAATTCTAGCACCATCTTCCATTCCAGTCCTAATAATATAGTCTAAGGGAGGAAAATTCTTGGTGTAAAGATATTTCTTAATCAATTCTACATCAATATCTTCTGCATTGACAGCATCACTGATTATTGATTTCACAGCATCGACAATTTCTTCATGACCATCATACATTATGCAGAGATTTATGAAATTCTGGTCATGATTTTTTGTAAAATCAACTAATTCTTGAATTTTTGCTCTTGCTTTCGCTGGTAGCATTGAAAGTCTACCGATAACACTAAATTTTACTTTTTCTTCTTTTACTATTGATTCGTTAATTACAGTATCAACCGCTTTAATCATAATTTTATAAATATACTTAAGCTCCTCAGGACTTCTTTTCTTCACATTTTCAAGCGATAATATATATAAACTTAGATAATTGATTCCGGCATCAAAAAAATCAAATAATCTTTTTTTTAGGTTTTCATATCCAACTAGGTGCCCAAAATTAATATCAAGATTTCTCTTTGAAGCCCATCTTCTATTACCGTCTATAATTAAACCTACATGCTTAGGAAGCTGATCTTTAGCTTTCAGTTTTAATTCTTCAAATTTAGTTGCCATTAAACCCATTAAAAAGTTGTATTATTTTCAATATTAATATTAAATATTAGAATTATTAATCTTATCGAAAAATTATATTTTAAAAATATATATGATTTAAATTCTCTCTAACATACCATGGCTGATTAATATTATCCCTCTTATAATATTTCCCAATATGGAAAATGCAGTTAAAATTTTTGGATTCTTAATGTTTAAAAAGGAGTAATATTAATATTCGTGATATATACCACTTATAAGAATTTGAATCATTGCGAATATTAGACTACTGAGAATTTTTAAATAAGCTCTTCTTCTACTAAAAATAACACCTTTAATTAGATAACTTTTTGAACAAATAAACATTATTTGAAAAAAAGGAAAATTAACACTTAGAGAATTACAATTAATGCTTTCTAACGATTATCTATTTTCGAACATTGGAATTGACTCTCTATCATTTTACTCCACAAGATCTTATATTAATTTACGTGAACTGGCAATAGAAAGGAATGTGGATCCTGATAAGTATTCTAAGGGACTTCTATCTAAGGAGATTCGAATCCCTGAAGTTGATGAGGATGTTGTTTCATTGGGGTTAAAAGCAGGGTATAATGCTCTACAAA
>JAEOTV010000293.1 GCA_016839635.1 Promethearchaeota archaeon
ATCGAAATATTGAGGCCAAAAAATAATAAACGGTTTTCTAGAACGCATGATTTTAAAAAGTATAGATAAGTATAATGTAGAATTTAATATAGAAAACTCTTAAAAGAATATAAAAATTATCAGAATATTTTATTTAATTTATATAAAGAAACAAAATCCTCAGTTATTAACGGTAAAACTTTTTTAGAATAGCAATTTTATTTGTCTATACCCGCACTGTAATTAGAATAATTATTTAAATCTTTAATTCTCTCTTCACTAGTAGAAATAATTAATGAAATCTTTAAGGATTGGAACCCATTTGGTAAAGGGAGGGTAGTCTAGCTTGGTATGATACATCGGTAAGAATTTATCTCACCAAATAGAATCGGCTGGGGGCCGAGTTTACGTTTGGCTTATAAACGCAAAGGAATTGGTCGGGGGTTCGAATCCCCCCTCTCCCATTACTTCTAGTATTTGATAAGTAAATATTGATTAAGTTGAATCGCTTCTATATTCTATATAGAAAACAAATTGTCTCATTAAATTTATATAATTAAATATCTTCTAAAAGAAAGATGAAAACAAGTTTCAAAGTAAACAACTTTATTGAATTGAAACTAGAAGCAGAAAAAACGGTTATTTATATAAATGGTAAGAAATTTAGACAATGTAAAAATGTTCTTTTAGATATTCTTGTTGATGAAGTCGAAAATTATGAAAGTATCGATGAATTTCTATATGGGAATATCTATGATGTGACTTCTGATGATTTCGTTCATCCCCCAAAAGTAAATAATAAACAGAATGAAATAAATTCAAAAACAGAATTCTGGGCTCACTGTTCAAATATTCAAGGATGGGTCGAACACTACTATGATACAAAATTATTAAATTGTACTTTATCTTTTCCTATTCTTAAAAAATTAGTTGAACTCGGAGATTATACAGCTAAAAAAGTATTCAAAGAAGAAATCGCGAAAAGATTTTTATCAGGTTATTCACCAGTTATTAAATATCTAGTCTTAGAAGGATATCTGGACTTCTTAAATGATGAAGAAAAAAAATTTATAACAAAAGAATTGAAAACCCTTAATTTAGTAGGTATCAATTTATCAAAAGTACCAGATTTTATAATAAATGCAAAAAGGTTAGAAAAAATTTATTTAAGTAATAATTATATTAGAGAGACTAACGACAGTTTACAAAAGCTAACAAATCTGAAAGAATTAGACTTATCTTCAAATCGAATTGAAATTGTTCATAATTCAATAAGTAATTTAAAATCATTAGAAATACTTGAACTATCTAACAATAAAATTACTACCCTACCTGATTCACTTGGCTTATTAGAATGCTTGAGAGCGTTAGATCTGCGATATAATATGATACATCAGCTTCCAGATTCAATCACCAAATTAAAAAATCTCAAGAGGGTAAACTTAATGCAAAATAATCTTAAGGATTTGCCTGAAAATATGAAAAATCTAAGAAATTTAGAATATTTTAACTTGTCTATAAATAAATTTGATAATCTACCAAAATCTTTATTTGAAATTAATTCTTTAAAAAATCTTTTTGTTAATAACAATAGAATTAAAAACCTTTCAGAATCAATAGAGTTACTGAACAATCTAAAAACAATTAATTTAAATATGAATAAGCTTACTGAATTACCTTATACTATTGGGAACTTAAAAAATCTTAATAATCTATACGTCGCTTATAATAATTTAAATTCTCTTCCTGAATCTATCGAAAAATTAAGACTCTTAGAACATTTGACTATAGAAGGAAATCCTATTGAAGAGACTCCTAAATTTCTGGAGACATTTCCAATGTTAAAATACTTAGAAATTGACAAGAATCAAGAAAAAATTTTTGGAAAGGAATTAATAAAAAAGATAAGAATTAAGGGAACAAAAATTTATATTGATTAAAGCATATTAGAAGTTGCCCTATGGTACCTATCCCATATTTGATCAATAGTCATTCTTCTAAAAAGCCTTAATATATATTTTTCTGGGGACATGCCACCATAAATTGGATTAATATATTTAGGAACTAACTGATTTACCCAATCTTCTTTAGTTAATCTATCCTTATTACCTTCAGAATCTATTACAAAAAAAAAAAAAAAAAAAAAATGATTATCATGAATTATAACAAAAAAGTGTCAATAATATTATGTAGTATTATAGGATTAGTGTTTTCTTATACTATAGTACGAATGCCTTTTAACGAAATACCACCAATCGTGGAGGCTCAAGACTCAATAGAATTAAATTTTAGTTCAATAGATTTCTCAAATGCCACAATAATTTCAGATGGATTTTTAGGAGTATATTGGAATAATGATGATAGTTATTTTTCGGATATTGCTATAGATAGTTCAGATGTTATTCATGTTATTTGGGAAGATGATACTGATGGAATATGGGGATGGGACAGTGAAGTCATGTATGCTAACTATACGCAAGAACAAGGATGGTCGAATGCAACTGTTATATCGGATGGGTATTTGGGAGTGTATTGGAATGATAGGTATAGTATGGAACCAAAAATTGCAATAGATAATGCAGATAATCTTCATGTTGTATGGTATGATGCTAGTACTGGTCCATGGGGTACAGATGAATATGAGATCATGTATGTAAATTATACTCAAGGAAATGGTTGGTCTAATGTTTCAGTTGTCTCAGATGGATATTTAGGGGTGTACTGGAATGATGGGTATAATTTTGAACCCTCGATTGCTATAGACGATAATAATAATATTCATGTAGTATGGCAATGTGGAACGGAAGGTGTCTGGGGTTCTGATAGCGAGATTATGTACGCAAACTATACGCAAGGACAGGGATGGTCGAATGTTACTGTAATATCGGATGGGTATTTAGGAGTATATTGGAATGATGGATCTAGTTATAATCCTTCAATTGCTACAGATAATAATGGAGATCTTCATGTAGTATGGGGCGATGGTACAGATGGGGAATGGGGAACAGATATTGAAATTATGTATGCAAATTATACTCAAGGATATGGCTGGTCGAATGCGTCAGTTATATCCGATGGATATCTAGGAGTATACTGGAATGATAATATGAGTAATAGTCAAGATATTGTAATAGACGATTTAAACAATATTCATGTTGTATGGGATGATGACACAGATGGGGAATGGGGAACAGATATTGAAATTATGTATGTAAGTTATATTCAAGGATATGGATGGTCGAATGTTTCAGTTATTTCCGATGGCTATTCAAGCACTTATTGGAATGATGGTACTAGTGGTCTCCCTTCATTTGTTGTTGATAGTAATGGAGATCTTCATGTGGTATGGCAAGATGAAACTGATGGTGTGTGGGGAACTGATTGTGAAATAATGTATGCTACCTATATACAAGGATATGGCTGGTCTAACGCTTCGGTTATTTCTGATGGCTATTCAGGTGTTTACTGGAATGATGGGATTAGTAGAGGACCTGCTATTGACATTGATAGTAATGATGATCTTCATATCGTATGGGATGACAGTACTGAAGGGATCTGGGGCGGAGGATTATATGATTGGGAAATAATATACACAAAAATATCAATTCCATCAAATCCGGGTACGTTTATAATATCATCTGATGTAGTTACAGTCGATACCGATGGGAATTTTACCTTAAGCTGGACTATATCACCAAAAGCAAATAATTATTCCATTTATCGGCATTCCAGTCTTATCACAGAAATTAATAAAAGCCTAACAGTAATTGAAGAAGAAATTGAGACGCTTTCTCTTCCTTTAACAGGATATACAAACGGGACTTATTATTTTATTGCTGTAGCTTTCAATAATTATGGTAATATAACATCCAATTGTATTAATGTGACTGTAGCGATCCCTCCGCCAAAACCACCTAGCTCTTTTGAATTATCATCAGATGCAGCAATCCCTGACACTGATGGGAATTTTAATCTGACTTGGACAAGTTCAAATTATGCTAGTAATTATTCAGTATACCAATATTTCAGTTATATTACAAAGATTAACAAAAGTTTGACAATACTAGAAGAGCAGACACAAGTTCTTTCAATTCCGTTGACTGATTATTTAAAAGGAACCTACTTTTTTATTGTAGAAGCTTCAAATAATCATGGAAATACTACTTCTAATTGTATAAATGTAACTGTAGCGATAAGTCCGCTTTTACCTCCGGGTGAATTTAACTTATTTTCAGACGCCGGTATTCCTGATGATGATGGAGAATTCGTATTATATTGGTCAAATTCAAGTGAAGTTTCTAATTATTCTATTTATCAGTATTTCAGTCATATTACAGTGATTAATAGTAGTGTGACGTTACTTGAGGAGGGAACTAGCTTAAACGCCCTTCCATTAACTGGGTATTCGAATGGAACATATTATTTTATAGTAATCGCGTTTAATAATTACGGTAATAAATCTTCAAATTGTCTTAAGATAAGCGTTGAGATTCCCTATATAGAACCGGAGCCTGAAGATGACACTTCTGAGGAATTGATAGCTAGTTACAATTTGATAATTGTAATAACTATTAGTGGCATTATTTCTTTAGTTGTACTCTATAATCGCCTTAAGTCTAGAAAATTCTAAAGATTAAATTTTCTTTTTTTTTTTATTATATTTTTGTTGGAATATTTACTTTTGATAGTTTTATCTTCCAATACTATCGTTTTTTCTTTATAAATACCCAAGTTTTTTAATTACAAAAATCTTAAAGTAAAATTGATCATCAAATGACAAATAAAAATAAAAAAATAATAGTGCTTTAATCCATCCTTTGTGTTTCACTAATTGGAATCTTATCTTTTACTATTCCATTTACTGATAATACTGCACAAGAACTGCAAGATCCTAAAATTTATTGATTAGAAGACAATAGAATCTCTCTCTTTACTATAGCGGAGATATACTCCAATCTACTTTTAGCTTTATACCTGAAACCTTAACCAAATTTATATAATCCTTACTTTTTCTTTTCTTTCCTAAATAAGAATATTCCTTGTTGACCATCGATGGTCTTTACGATTAAATTTATCTCTTCTCCATGATTCCAGTTCAAGTTATTAGCTTCTAAAATCGCCCGGGGGATAGTTACCATGCTTTTTTTATTCGATTCATAAAATAAGTATTTTACAGGATACCCATTCATTTTTACTCATCGTTTCGATATCGTTCTAAGATTATTATGAAATCATAACATTTAAATATTTATATTGAATTTTTATTAATGAACAAAAGCGTAATGAAAAAGAAACGATATCATAAAAAGCATAATTTAAGGAGAAAAATGGCTAATCAATATATTTATCGAGAAGTTAAAGAGATTCTCAATGAAGAACCTATCTTAAAAGAAGAGTTTGAAGTAGTAAGATCTTCATTAACTGAATTTTCTTATGATGTTCCTAAAGAGAGTTTTATCAAACACTATCAGGAATATGAAGAATTTATAGAAATCTTGGTCCAGTTAGCAAAATTACCGAAAGGAAGAGGTTTTAAAAGCTATGGTAATTAATATTGAGGATCGGAAGATAGCGGAGTTAATTTCACTAAACCCTCTAAAACTTACTACCATTAAAAAGCACATTCATAGAAGAATAGAATTTTTGAAAGGAGATGACACCCATTTATCGATTATTGCATATTTAGCACACATTTTAGAATTAATCAAGATGGTTGATTTTAGAATCTTGGTTCGAAATATTAAAAGAAGTGTGAGACAAGAAGATTAAAGAGGAGGTTATAAGGTATTCCTTATTTAAATTTAGGTTGGAAAACATTGGAAAAGCTCGACAATACAGGAATCCAATTAAATATTTATACCCATAATGTAATTGAGTTAATTGATTCCTTGTGTGATTGGGTCTTAGAATTCCGCATAAAACTAAAAAAGCTTATTGAGACTTTCTTAACGTTTTTAGAAGGTAATAATTATAATGATTCTGAGATCGCGAAACAAACGCTTCGCATGTATAAAGATTATTTTCGTAATATATAGCTTATAAAAAGTTATAGAGGGTAGAAATGATTAAACATTTGCGAGATTTATGGATTTTAAAAGATTGTGGAATAATCCTCTTTAGTAGGGTGAAGGACCATGAGACGGATGACCAATGTTTGGGAGGTCTTACCAGTGCTTTGTATTACTTCGCTCATAAAGGACTGCATGAAAAGTTACAGCGTTTTACCACCGATAAGTTTGAGTATAAATTAGTAGAAAAGGAGGATCTCTTATTTTTTGGTACCTTTCCACCTAAAGTTAGGGATAAACCAGCTCTTCGGGAATTACTTTTTATTGCAGATAGATTCACTAAAAAATATCCAAAGGAAATCTTCGAACAGTGGGATCATAATATTAATATGTTTATTGATTTTGAGAGGGAAGTAAAACCAAGAAATGAGATTATAGGTGATTGTATTGATCGATTATGGGATCATAGTAAGAAATTTGCCTGCTCTAATCATTAAAAATTTTTTTTTTCATTTCTGGATTGTTTTTTGTTTAAATATATGGAATTAAATAGTATTATAAATAGAAAATTTAGCATGTGAAAAGTATGGCTATAGGCATAAATATTGGATTGGATGTTCATGATTATAGTGGTTCTAAGACAATTGAGAATATTCCTATTGAACGTTTTAAGGATAATCTCGTAATGTGGGGTAAAGATAAATTAGAGAGAACTGCTCTATTATCTCATATTTTGAACCAGTTCTACACAGATTTTCCTGATATTGGAGTGTTATTAATCAGGCTAGAACCACATGATGATTTGAATTTGTTTTATATTGATAAAAAATATGAATATGGAGATCCGGATTTAATTATTCCCTATTTCTTAGAGAAAGCACAGCATGAGACCTATCGGGAACAGTTTGAAAAGATTATTAACGCAATCTTTGGATTTCACTATGAGATGAGAATTGTAATTGGATGTGTAGTGTTGAGTTATAAAGTAGGTGAGTTTCCGAGCTCTTTTGCTGATTTTTTAGAGGATGTAAAGCAATACCTCATCAATAATCCCTATTCAGAGGATTTTACGGAAAGCAATATCAAAAGCGTTGAGAAAGCAATTAACTTACTTCGGGAAGCCCCTTTATTGGAGCACACTCTCTGGATTTCCTTACAACTTCCCGAGTGGTTAAAGCTATGGAATGAAGGAAAAACAATTTGTATCGATTTATCTGGGTGTGATCTTCAATATCAACGTCTATTAGTACCATTGCTGTTACAGATAATCAAAAATTATATGCCAAATTGTTATTCAGATTTGCCTAGTAGTCTTATTGTCCTTGAAGATGTAGATGAAATATTTCAAAGACCTCCTCACGAAAAGTACAGAGAATACTATGACATGAATCGTGAGTATTGGGATGAGCTTAGAGAACAGAATTATTTTCTCACCAAGGAAGAGATCGAAGAGGCTTATGGGGATATGTCATATCTTTCAAAAGTTCAGTTTGACCGAATTATAAGCAGAATAATTTTTGATGAGTCAATAATTATATTTAAAAAGAGAGTCATAAATTTTTAATGGAAGTTCCTTACTTTGACTATTAATTCTCAAAATAAAATAAATTTAACAGTTCAGTGATCGCCTGTAATTTTAACGATAAAGAAATTGGGGGAGTATTTAGCATTCTTATTGAAAAAATATCATTAATTCTATATTCAAGATATTTTTACCTTTGAGAAGTATCAATCTTTTAATAAATCAATAATTATTAACCGAATTTATACTTAAATAAATAAAATTGTTATTAATATTAGTTTAGTATGCTGAAAGAAGATTTACCTTTTATTGATTTAGAAGGTTATACTTTCAATTGTCTCCGATGTGGAAATTGTTGTAAAGTTTTAGTAAAAACTAAGTTTAGTAAGATGAAAGCGATTTATCGATATGATTATCAAGGAAAACTATCTAAGTCTCCATTTACAACAACTACGGTATATTATAATGAAATACAAAGCATCTCAAATTATATTAATAAAAATAATGAGAATATTTATGAGAATTTTTTTCCATTTGCATCGATTTTTCTAAAAGATTTTCCTATTGAATTTACATACGCTTATCAAGTAAAAACGAAGGGGAAATGGTGTTTATTCTATGATTTAGCTAAGAAGGCTTGTAATATCTATCCTGTGAGACCTTTAGTTTGTAAATCATACCCTCTTTATCCGGATATAGCTATACTTAATGGAAGTTTTATTAATAAAGCAAATATAGCCCCTTGTTCTTCTGTAGATAAAGAGATTAGAAATAGATATCCCCACATTCAAGATATTATGAATTTAAGATTCGATATGAGACATTCCACTTATGAAGTACAGTTTCCAAATCAATCTGACCATTTAAAAACAGCAGTATATATAGAAAGAAAAATACAAACTTTTTTGGAAGTTTGGTCCAATTTAATCATAAATCCATTTGAGTTGAGCCCAAATATGGTTAAAAAATATGATCGTCTTGATATGTCGCAATTCTGGCGTTGGTTAAGTGAAAACAAAGAAAAATTAGATTGGAAAATAACATCAAAAATAATAAAAACTTATAAACAAAAAATTAATGCCTTGAATGAACTATTTAATCTAAATATCAGTGATTTTTTTGAATAATTGTAAAATTCATTAATTAAAAAAATGTAAAATGATTTAGAATCACAAATTATCAAAAACCAATTCCCCCCTCTCCCATAATGTTAAACAAAATTTATACCCATATTTTATTTAGTGATTCATAAATAAGCTATCATTAAATAATCATTTCTTAAAGTTAATAATATTAATTATAAAACTATAAAAAAATAAAAAATCACGATTCCCCCAAGCAGAATCGAAAATTTGAGTGGATTTGATTGTCAAAGGAGAGATATATTAGTTTTTTAGACATACTAGGTTTTTCAGAAATGGTTATGAATAGTAAGCTTAATGAAATTTTGAAAAAAATGAGAAGTGTGCTAAGTTATGTTCCTTATGTAGAAAGTTTAGGAAAATTTGAAATTAAAGGGGAAAAATTAGTTCCTGATAACAAATTTAAAAAATGTTCATGTTTCAGTTTTTCAGATACTTTTGTTATTCATACTCAAAATATTTCAAATGAATCTTTAAATATTATAATATCTGCCACATTCCAATTGACAAGGGCTTTATTTGCATTTGGATATCCTGTCCGAGGTGCAATTACTAAAGGAGAAGCAGATTATATTGAAGATACAAAGCATTTAATTGGAAAAGCTATTATAAAAGCAGCCAAATTGGAAAAAGAACAAAACTGGTTCGGAGTTACAATAGATTCTAATGTATTATCAAAAGACAATTTTAATTTTTTAGATGATGCCAATAAAAATGTTATAGTTGAATATAATGTACCACTTAAAAGTAAAAAAAATAATAAATATTATGTAATAAATTGGCGGCTAAATCTTTGGGTAAAAGATGGGATAAGATCTTTATTACCAAAACCATTTGATGATAGATCAAGATTAAAATTCAACAATACTTTAAAATTTTCAAAATATATTAGAGAAATAGGACAAGCTTATAAGCAATTAAGTGAAATATGGCAACAAAGAGTTTTTGTTTCTGATGGTCCACCAACAAATGAAAAATTATTTATTCATGGTGATGAATATTAATTCCCCCCTCTCCCATTTTGATTCATTTTATTTTTTTTCAATAATTATTAGACATTGTAAATTACTTTTCCTTGAGTATCTATATACTTTTTACGAAGAATTTTTGTATATTATTCAAAAAATTA
>JAEOTV010000294.1 GCA_016839635.1 Promethearchaeota archaeon
ATAAAGAAGGATAAAGCATCAACCAATTCTTTAATTGTGGATTACTCATTAGAAATTCAAATAAGAATTGTAGTGTATATATTATTATTACCATCGCAATAGACAAAAGAAATAATAAGATCCGTCCCAAATCTTTTGCTCTGTCGCTTCTGGCAATTTTATGTTCCAACCAAGCAGCAAGAATAGAACCTACTAAAGTCGCAAACACAACTAATCCAAAAACACATACATAAATAACTATATATTGAAGATAATTCAAATCGGTAAACATCTCGGTTATTATTGGAGTGAATAATAACACACCTCCTAAGTAAATAGGTAATTTTCCTATGAATTCTCCTAAGAAAATATCTCCAGTAGTAGCAGGGGATGCCAATATAGTTTCTTTAAAACCTATTTCGACTCTCCTATAAATACTGTTTATTGGATAAATAACTATAGTTAAGAAAAAAGCCATGAGTACATATTCAACAATTAAAGCAACTGCTAAATTAATATTGGGAATTGCTGCTATGAATGGAGGCATTATTAAATCAAAAAGCAATGGAGCTAAATAGAATGCCCAAATAATTAAGAAAGAATATAAAACAACAAAAAATAAAACTCTGTGATCTCGAAATTTATTAGTTCTAAGCTTAATTTCGTTTTTTGCTATAGTTTTCCAAAGAGTCATAGGAATTTATTATTTTTCTTTTCTCTTTTTTTTCTTTTTCTTCTCTTTTTCAATACTATTTGGTGCTTCTTCTCTCCATGCTAAAAGATCTTCAATTTTAGAAACACCCATTATTTTTAAGTACGCTTCCTCTAAATCTTTTGCTCCGACAGAATCAATAATTTCTTTTGGAGTCCCTTCAAGTTTTAATTCCCCTTTGTCAATGATTCCGATTAGGTCGCATAATTCTTCAGCAGCATCAAGAAGATGAGTGCAAATAAAAATAGTCTTCTCAGCTTTCTTCGCAAGTTCGGATATTAAATCTTTTACTATTCTCGCAGCAGCCGGATCTAAGTTGGATGTAGGTTCATCTAAAAAAATAATTTTAGGGTCTTGGATAAGAGCGGCACATAAACACACTTTTTGTTTCATTCCTCTCGAATATCCTTCTAAAAGATCATTTTCACGGCCCTCTAGGTTGAAAAGCTCTAATAATTCATCTATTCGTGATGATATTACTTCCTTAGGCAAATAATATAATTCGCCTATAAATTCTAAAAATTCTTTAGCTGTTAATTTTTGATATAAGCCAGGTGATTCTGGTAAAAAACCACAATTTAT
This sequence comes from Promethearchaeota archaeon, assembly GCA_016839635.1. Next base: position 1,274 of record JAEOTV010000294.1, read on the forward strand.
CTTTACTTGTTTACTTTGAGATATAATATCATATCCTACAACCTCCGCAGTTCCAGAAGTAGGAGAGATTATTGCGTTTAACATTCTTACTGCTGTGGTTTTACCCGCTCCATTTGGTCCCAATAATCCATATGTAATTCCATAAGGTATGTTTAAGTTTAAATTATTAACAGCTATAATCTTACCAAATTTCTTGGTAAGATTCTTGGATTTAATTGCGTAATTATCAGAAATTATGGTTCACATCAACTATTTTTTTTTCTTTAATTTTCTTAATCAATTAAATTTTACTTAATTAAAAGGTTATCATCATCATATTAAATCTAAAAATCAATAATTACTATTCATCATTTCTCCCATTCTTTGTGAGAATAAAACTTTATAATTCCCAAAACTTATTCATAATTACATTGGATAAGAACATTAAGAAAGGCTTGTTAACAGGGACTATAGGGGTTATTTTTGTAGGGCTACAACCAATAATCGCTCTTTTAAGACCAAGTGTTATTGACGCTTATCTCTCAGGAGCTATGACTTGTTTGGTCGAAACTATGATTTTTTTTCCAATAATGTTAGTTGAGTTAAAATTCATGAATTCAGGTACAAGAAAAATAAATAACCAAAAATATCCAAAGAATCGCTCTTATTTTCTAAAAGGTTGGAAAAAAAACATTTGGTTATTATTGTTTATTGGACTACTTTTTGCACTTAATCAAGTGCTATTTTTTGTAGGATATTCACTTTCTGGGGCGATAAATGGATCTTTAACCCAAAAAACTACAGTTTTTTTTGGTATAATTTTAGGTTATCTTATTTTAAAAGAAAGAGTAACAAAACTACAACTTATATTTTCATTCGTATTGTTTTTTGGATTAACAATAAGCATTACTCAATTTTTTACTTTCCTTAATATTACTAATACCATTTTGATTGGAGTAGGAATATTATTATTAATAACTTTTTTTTGGATGGTAGGTCATACTCTAACTAAACCTATATTTAGCAGAAATGATGCTACCCCTATACAAATGGTATTTATTAGAAATTTTATATCTGGTGTGATCTTGATATCAACATATTTGATTTTCTTTACTCCAGATTTAAATATTTTTATCGAACCTGCTAATTTATTGTTTTTTTTTACAATGGGATCGGTCTATGGAGCTGGATTAGTATGTTGGTATTTAACATTATCTTATATAAACGTTTCAAAAGCAACTACCATTTTTGCTCCCACTCCTATAACTTCTGCGATTTTTGCTACACTTATTCTGGGAGATACTTTTACAATTGCCCATTTGATCGGAACAGTTCTTATAATTCTTTCAATTATTATAATTGTAAACCAAAAAGAGAATCACAAAATTATTGATGTTTAAATAAGTTGAAGAAAAAAATATATCTATATATATTTTTCTAGTGTTATGATTTCATTTAATCAAGTTATTTTTGCGAGTTTTTAATTATCCCATAACATTTAAATATAGTATTATATGAAAATATATAAAGAAATATATAGTTATTTCAATAAAACTTATGTTAAAACATCAATTTTAATGATTGAAAATGTCTAATCATGAAATTATTATAGTTAAAGAATTAAAGAAATTTTTTGGCGAAGTTAAAGCTGTTAACGGGCTTTCTTTTAATGTTCAACAAGGTGAAGTTTTCGGACTTCTTGGTCCAAATGGAGCAGGAAAAACTACTACTATAAAGCTATTATTAGGTCTTCTTGAACCCAATGAAGGAGAAATGAGTGTTTTTGGAATGAATCCAGAACGAGAAGAAGTTGAAATCAAACGTCGTATAGGATATGTAAGTGAAGAGCCATTAATATTCAAATCACTAACACCGAAAGATTTATTTAATTTCATTGCATCTGTTCGTAATTTAGATGAAGAAAGGACTACTGAGCTTGCTAAAGAATATATGGAGAGTCTGGAAGCAATTGAATATTATGATCAATTAATTGCTACTTTATCCCATGGAAATAAGCAAAAATTGCAAATTATTGCTGCAATACTCCATGACCCAGATTTACTCATTTTAGACGAACCAATTGCTGGGCTTGATGCTAAATCTGTAAGAGTTGTAAAATCTATATTAGAATTACATACTCAGAGAGGTGGTTCAGTGCTTTTTTCAACGCATATAATGGAGATTGCTCAAGAATTATGTGATCGAATAGGCATCATACATAAAGGAAAAATGGTTGGAATTGGGACTTTAGACGAACTACGCCAGCAAGCTGATAAATTGGGAGCAACTTTAGAGGATGTATTCTTAAGATTAACAGAACAAGACACTTCTGTTAATGAAATTGTTAAGAAATTGCGAGAATCTTTTAAAAAGAGAAATTATAAGTGATTTGAAGATGGAAGAAGAAAAGCTAAAATATTACAAGCTTGCTCGCTATCCTGTTTATGAGGTTTTAATGGAAGGCCAGATAGCTAGCGCTGGTGCTCATCAAGCAAAATTACTTGAAAAGTTTAAAAAGAACAAAAAATATATTAAACATCAATACTTAGCCCTCAAATTCGTGTTCGGGTTTCTCTTCATAATTTTGCCTATATTTCCCTTATTAATTTTTTTACAGAGTGCAGATTACATTAATCAAGGTACACATACAATAAACACAATTTTTTTTGTCTCTTCATTCTCTCTTATGATTTTTTTTGGGATGACAATACTGTATACGTTAATGCTTGGTATGGTTTCAACCAGTTCCTTTATGTCTGGTAACGCCTTCAAATGGTTGCAAACGCTTCCTTTTTCTAAAAAGAGCTTGAAAAAATTAGGTTTGATGACAATTTTTCGCACTTTAGATATCCCTTTAATTATCCTCATTGCAGGATTTCCAATAATTACTTTTATCGCAACGCAAGATATAATAACATTTTTAATATCTATCCCTGCTTCAATAGTGAGTGTTATTTTCAGCTTTAGCATTCTGGTTATAGTTGGAGAAAAAATGAGTTATCTTTTTTCAGAATCAAAAACTAAGTCAAAAAGAGCGACATTAGTTAGAAGCATAACAATGATTGGATACTTTATTATGATGTTCGCAACTGGATTCATTTTTAGTTTGGGAATACAGGCAGTTGATGGTCTTTTTGATATATTTACTACCACAGAACCTCCTTTTGTTTTATTAATGATTTTAAGTCTAATTCCTTTCCTATTTGCCCCTGCATTTTTAGTGTCATTACCAACTTTACAATTTCAAGTACATCCAATTTTAATACTTACTACAATCACAGGATTTACTTTAAGCATAATATTTACGTGGGTGCTCTTTAAAACTGCACAAAAAGCTTTGCATAGTGCAATTTCAACTGAAATAAAAATAGAAAAAGTAGAAAAAAGAGAAATTAAAATTGAAGTAATATCCACAACACCGATTAAAGCGTATATACGTAAAGATTTAGTCTCATCAACAAGGGATATTCAATCTTTTATGTTTGTATTTTTCCCACTGTTTTATCCATTGATAATGATTTTTTCAATGATCGGCCTATTTGGTGAGTTAACTTTTTCCCCATTAGTAATATTGATAGTATGGGCAGTGTTACTTCTTTTCTATGTAATTATTCCAATTATGTTAGTAGTAGGCTTTTTCAATATTGAGGAATCAGGTAGTTCAACATCGGCGTCATTACCAATTATTCCACGAGATCAAGCAAAAGCAAAATTGCTACTCATGTTAACTATTCAAGGGTTATCCCTAGTGTTAGCATCGATAACTCTTACATTTTTGATTAATTCCTTTATAGTAATAGTCCTACTATTTGTGTCCTTACCGATTGCGTGGACGTTTCTACTACTTATGTTTTTAATGAAAATTAAATTATTTGGTCAAATGAAATATAAGTATGTTATTGAGGAGTTAAATAAGAGAAATAAAGCACTGAAATGGGTCGCAATGATCTCATCTGAAATTGGATTATATCTTACGATTTTGATAACTGGAGTTATTTTAATGTTAATGTATGACATCGTTATTGTGTTAATAGTTTTGGGAGTAATAGGACTCCTTGGATTAGCAATAATGATATTTACTTTTACCAGAATGTTTCCAAGAATAGAGAAAATGCCATACTATAAAACCGGTGGCTTTCTAAGAGAACATGTAAACGTAGGAACAGTGGTGTTATTAATTCTATATGTTATTTTTCTATTTCTCCCTGTCATTACGTTAACATTAATACTTCTTATAATTGTTCCAATTTTCCCATTACCATTTATTTGGATATTATTTATAAATTTCCTTATAGATTTAGGATTTTTAATTCTATTATGGCAAATAATAGTCCCCTTCAGTTTAAAACTTCCAAATGGCAAACAATCATTCAAACAACATGCACATTCTATAGGCTTAACCAGAGTAAAGCCTTTGTGGAGAAACTTGATAATAGGAATAGGAAGTTTTGGAATCTATGGAATTTCTGCTTTGATAATAGGAGAATTACTCGGTAATTATGTATTTAATCCAGGAATTTTGTTTTCAGGGTATAATTGGATGCTATTTTTTGTTTTTATGATTATACCTGGTATATGGGAAGAGATTGCCTTTAGGGGGGTGATATTGAACTTACAACTGCGGAAATATAGTAAAACAACTGTTGTTTTATTTAATGGAATATTGTTTGGCTTATTTCATTTTGTAAATATATTATTTGGACAACAGATTTTCCCAACCATTATACAAGTTATATTTGCTTCTTGTTTAGGAATTTCATTTGCTTATATGTATATAAAGACAAATAGTTTAATACCATGTATTATACTACATTACCTGGTCGATGCAGTTGGTGCAATATTCCAAACATTCGTATTCCCGAATGAACTAATTGAAATTTTATTTGTAATCATCGCATTAGGTATAGTTCCCATGATATTAATAGTACTATTCACATTTTTAATATCAAAATTAAAATCGAGAGAGTTTTAATAATCCTTAATTTTTCCTTTTTTTTCGTTCATAAGATATCCTATACAGATTTTTAAGGCATTTTCTAATACTCCCTTTTCAATTTTATCTGGAGTATCTGTTTCTTGGTGGTAAAATTGAACCATCTTTAATAAGTTCAAGCCTGTAATGGTACTAGCTTTTATATTTGATTTTGAAAACGCAGCAGCATCAGTACCACCCCCTATTAAACCTACAATCTTTTCAATAAAACTACCACCACCTAAACCGGCAATTTTTACTTTCACACCAAGGTTACCCGCTGCTTTAATAAGTTTTTGCACGACTTCATCACTATGGATAGTTCTTGTTGTAGGTTCTTTATCTGAAAAAGTTAAGTAATCTGAGCTTTGAATTGCATCTAAATTAATACATTCTGCATCATATTTTTTCAATTCTTCTATATGAGCTTCAACATAACGGAATGCTCCCCGTAAAAATGCTTCTTCAGATCCAAATGATATTAATCTTATTTCAGTGTTTTTTGGTATCAAATTTTTATTTTTTTGTAGATATCGTCCGACTCCTAATACTATTGCAATTGCGCTTAAATTATCAACAGCTCCAGGAACTTTATTAGCTCTTTCGCCAGGTGTTACAAAGAAAAATAAAGATATAACTGGAATGGCTCCAATTATTAATAACCAAATTGCCAAATTAAAAAATATTCCATAAAGCAAAGTTGGATCTATTGCAAATGTGAATATTGAAAGAATAAGGAATATAATAGAACTTAAACACCAAATAAACATAATGCCTAAACCTAAAAAATTAATTAACGCGTAGCCATATTTCAAATATCTTAGGAGATTGAATTGTAAAGCGCTATCATGATGCCCAGAAAAAATTAATATTTTTTTAATTTCACCATCGGGCTTTATCTTACCTATAACATTTTGAGATTCCTTTTTCTTAAATATTGGATCAATAAATTCCTTATAGCTAAAGAATTCTTCCCAAGCAATTAAAACCGCTAAAAAAGCTAGAAATGTAGCTAAAATTGAAAATATAAACATCCAATTTGAATAGAGAAACAATTGGATTAAAAGGAATGAGCAAAATGATGATAAAATCAATACTAGTGCTATTCTTATCCATCCAAGAGCAGCGCGTGGATGGCATGTAAATGGTTCAATACTAACTTCATCACACGTTTGTTCTAACTCATCCTTAATAAATTCAGCTGCTTTAGCTTCTTGAGGACTGCATGGCATTCGAGGACCACATTCATCAATAATCCTCTGTACGATATCATACATATAATCCGAATCTTTTGTTGAAATTTCAATTGTAATTCAAATCACCTATATTAAATATTATATGGTAAAAAATTTAAAATCTTAAAAACCTAATCATGAATTAATAAGATGTTGGTAGATCAATATGTGTGCTTAAAATGCGGTTATAATATGATAAATTTTTATCCAAAATTCTGCCCATTCTGTGGTGCTTCTAATGATAATTTTATTACAGCTGAAGAAGGTTCTCAAAAATATAGAATTTTAAGTTCTGAAGTCAATGATAAAGTAAATCGTTTAAATTCTTATCCAAATATAGGACTTGAACATTCAGCATATTGTCTAAAAGTTGAGAGCAAATATTTATGGATCGATTGCCCTTCTATATTCAGTAAGGATTTAGAACCAATGGATAAAATCATTTTTACTCATAATCATTTCTTGGGAGCTTCTAATTTATATAGAACTTACTATACAGCATTCATTTGGATCCATAAGAAAGATTCTGAACATTTACTTGCAGCACATCATCCATTTGATAAAAAATTTGAGCAAGGATTTAAAAATATGGGGATTGAAGCCTTTCATATTGATGGCCATACACTTGGATTTACTTTTTATGTTTTTGAAAAAACTCTTTTTGTATGTGATTATGCGCTATTAAGAAATCACAAGCTTATATTAAATCCTTACGGTCCATTTGAAGCGACTCTGGAAGGCGCAAAAAGATTAATTATTTTTATTAAAAATAAGGAAATAAATGAAGTCTGTGGAGTTAACTATGTAATGGATTATCAAAAATGGAAATTGAGATTTCTTAAGCTTATTTCCTAATGAGATTAATCATTATTTATATGAATTAGAATTCTGAATTCGATTTTAATTATAAAAAGATCCCTTAATATTTTTATAGAGAATTCATCTATAATTTAATAGTAGAAATTATAATAAGTCCAATTGCATGCTAGCTGAAACTTTTAGAGTAATC
>JAEOTV010000092.1 GCA_016839635.1 Promethearchaeota archaeon
GAAAGAGGTATTTTAGAGTTAATACAAATCCAGAAGAAAGAATTAAATATATGATTTAAATTCTTAACTTTTTTAAATTTTATTTAATATTTCCTTTTATATTTCAGTCCTGTATTTAATATTGAAATAATCCAAAATACGTTCGGTAGATTTATCATCAATATATTTATTAAAACGTTCCCTTAGCATAATTCTTTTTTCTTTAAATTTAGGATCAATCTTGTCAATATTTCTTATTGTATCAATTAAATCTTCAACAGTATAAACAATAGGGCCTCCTGCTATTTTTTTAAGATCATAATTTAGCCCTTTTGTTTTGTAATATTCATCGAAATCATATGGAAAGAGAATTATGGGCTTTAAAGTTAATAAATAATCTATTTGTACTGAAGAATAATCGGTTATAAGCAGATCTGAAATTAATAATAATTCTTGAATATCTGCAGACTTATCCATTAATTTAATTGATTTAAAAGTATTAAAATCAGTTTTTTCTGATACCATATGACCTTTAATCAAAAAAATTGAGTTTAAATCATTGAGAAGTTTACTTAACCTTTCCACTTCTTGATTTGATATTGGAAATTTAACAATTCGGTTACTTCTAAATGTTGGGGCATATAAAAGAATCTGTTTTATTCTTTCTGGAATTTTGTATTTTTTTCTTAATTCTTCAATAAATTCTTTTTCTTTACATAAAAGTATATCATGTCTAGGATATCCTAAAGGTAAAATTTTTTTAGATGAAATTAAGAGCTGTTTACTTAAAATGTCATGTTCTTTCTTATTTCCGGAATGTGTTAGGATGTAATCAATATATTGGTTATTTTTTAGTTTTAAACGAAAATAATCCCCCCATCCATTATAAACAAAATCATTTTTAATGTTAATATCTACTCTTTTAATAGGGGAACCGTGAAATGTTAAGATTTTTGTTGTTTTTGGTGAAAATCTTATAGGTAAAAGATCCATATGTCCATGAGTCATAAAGATAAATTTCGCCGTTCTTAGAAGTTTAATAGCTTTAAAGCTATATGTGGAAATAACTTTATATCCTTTTTTGAGAATAGCCTCTGCTACATGATCTAATTTAGCAATCCAGATTAATTTATAGTCAGATTTTTCATTCAAGAATTCATATAGATATTTAGTATTATCCACAAACGCCCCTCCACTGAACGCACCCATTACAATTAATTTCTCATCAATATCATCTTTGTAAAATTTAGAAATATTTGTAACTATAAATGGAAAAATAATGTCTTTACAAAATCTATAAAATTTTGTACGTTTAATGAAAGAAATCTTCTGAATTGCTTTAAAAATAACATCACTAAGCATTTTTAACTCCTTTATGATTGAAATTTCAATTTACTAAATAAATAAGAAAATTTAAAACTTTTTAAGCTTTAATTTAATAATTTATCATTAAATTAAATCATTTTTTTATTTCAATAATTAATGTGCTTCAATTCCTAACTGTTCTGGATGTTCCTTGAAATATTTGACTCCCTCTTTTATTATATCAACAATTGTTCTAGTTGGTTTCCATCCCGTATCATTAACAATTTTATCATTTTTCCCAATCAATAGCGGTACTTCGCTAGGACGCAACCTATTTGGATCTACATATACTTTTTTAGAGATGTTGAAAATTTTTTTTGCTAAGTTTACGTAATTTGCAATGGTTATTCCTTTACCAGAACAAACATTATAAGCCTCTCCGAATTTCTTTTTTTCACTGACTATTATATAGGCATTTACAGTGTCCTTAACATGAGTGTAATCTCTGATTGAATTTGGATTTCCAATAACTATAATATTTCTTAGATTATTTAAGATTTCAATTATTTGTCGGTGAACTACGCTGGTTACAAATTGAATTCCTCTTCGAGGTCCTTCATGATTGAAAGCACGAGTAATTATACTTGGAATTCCATAAGAATTATGATATAACCAGGCAATTTGTTCGGTAGCAACTTTTGATATTCCATAAATACTTCTAGGACGAAAGGGATTTTTTTTTAAATCCTCTGTTACAGGAACCTCGATAGGATCGACTAGTCCATACTGTTCACTGCTACACGCAACATGAATACTTTCTAATCCATTATCAAATCTTCTAGCTGCTTCAAAGATTTTTATTGTACCCACAATATTATTGTGAGCAACTCTTGCAGGTTCTCTAAATGAAGTCGGAATGAAAGATTCTGCAGCAAGGTGAAATATAGCGTTAGGTTCTACATCCTCAAAAATTCCAAAAAGTCTTTCTGCACTTGTAATGTCTGCTTCATGTAATTTAATCTTTCCTCTAAGATGTTTAATATTTTCATGCATAGGTACAGCATGCCTACGAATAGTCCCATGTATTTCACAACCCAAATCTAATAATTGTTCCGCTAGATAACTTCCCGCAAAACCACTTATTCCAGTTATTAAAACTCGTTTATCTTGCCAATATTCTTTATTTGGTTCGGTAGAAACGCGATTTTCAAAATCTTTCAAATATTCTTCAATTTTTTCAGGATTAATGATGAAACTTTGTTTCTCTAACTCTTTAACACGAATATTTTCTTCAAGTACTTCTTCAATTGGTATTATATCTTCCATACTAATAAATATTATAAAAACTAAATTTATTTTTAATTTTTGGAATGTTAAATAAAAAACGTTTTTAATTTTGTGTATTTTTAAATTTACTACTAAATGATTATAAATTCATATATTCATTTTGTTTTTTATCAAGTTATCAATTTGTTAGTAAATTTACATAAAAATTTATACAAAATAGATGATTTTTAGTTATTATGCCTTATGATAGAACAATAAGATCTCTTGAAATTCTTAGCGTTTTTAAACTAATAAAACATAAACCTAAGAGAATTTTGGATTTTGGATATGGGGATGGTCAAATAACAAATTCTCTATATAAAAGAGGATATAATATTATTGGACTGGATATTTCTAAAGGTAATTATGAACAAGCAAGAAATTCATTTCCAGAATGCGATTTTAGATTATATAATGGTATGACTATCCCATTTGAGAAGAATTTTTTTGATACAATTATCTTAAATGATGTATTAGAGCATATTCCTTATGAATTAATGGAAGATCTTATTGAAAAATTAAAAAATGTCATCAAACCAAAAGGTATAATATATATAAGTGTTACTAATCGATATGAGTTAATAGAACCCCATACTCGAATAATATTTTTAACCTGGTTTCCAAAAATATTTTGGAAACCAATTGAACGAATTTTTAAAAGAAAATCGAATTATAATATCTCAGATATATATCCTTATACATTTAGAAGATTAAAATCATTTTGTCAAAAGCACAATTTACCATTTAATGATTTTACTTCAATATATATTCTTCATAAATTTATGAAATTAGAGTATATCGGTAATAATATCTTAAGGTTTTGTGTTAAGTTTTTAAAGAAAATTAGAGCACTAAATTTATTCTTTTATTTAGCTTATAAATTTAGTGTAATTATATTTGTTTGCCAAGTAATTAAATAAATATTATTAAGATCGTGGCTATAAATGTTAAAAATATTAGTTTTCTCTCCCAATGCCGTAGAAAATGGAAGGGGTGGAGAAATATCTTCAATGGAATTAGCAGCAGGCTTACAAAAATTTTCTAAAGTTACTTTTGTGGACACCAATATATTTTTTGGCAAACGCTTATTATCAAGAAGAGCAATTGATAATAAGTTAAAAGGTGTTACTAACCGTTGGCGTTTAAAATTTGCTAACCTTCATATTCTTAATTGGAATTTTAGTTTTCCCTATCTGTGGGAGGTATTGAAATTATATAGACGATTTAGAGAAAACAATGTTTTTTATTATTCAATTTCCGATATTAAAATGAATTTAATGTTTATATTTTATAGTCTCATTAATCGAAATCTTAAATTCATAATAGGATATCGAAAGCCTTTATATAGCGAAAAAAAATTTTCAATATATAATTTAAAATATAGAATTTCTATACTACTCCTATCTCTTTTTAAAAAACGGTTTTATCATCATACCCTTTCGATACATGCTAAAAATTTTTTAAAAATCTTTTATGAGCCTAATACTATTACTAAAATTGTCCATGGAATTAAGCTTGATAAATTTAAAGGTAATGAATTCGGAAAAAAAAACACCCAAACATTAAATTTCATTTATGTAGGGCATTTAATTGATATTCCTAAAGGGGTTGATGTTCTTTTAAATGGGATTAATCAATTTTTAGAAGAAAACAGCAATCTAGATATTTTTTTTGAATTCTATGGAGTCGGTCCTCTAGAGTTTAAATTAACAGAACTCCAAAAAAAATTTCCTAAATTTATAAAATACCATGGATATGTTGGTTATGATGAAATTCCGGAATGTTATAAGCGCAATGATGTTTTATTATTTTCTTCTCGAAGAGAACCGTTTCCCAGAGTGATTATGGAAGCTTTAGCAGCGAATTGTATAATATTATGCAGTAGAACCATTGGTTCTGTAGAGATGCTACATGGGAAAGATTTTGCTATATTTCTAAATGAATTATCCCCTCAAGAAATTAAAAAAAACCTTTTAGAAATATATAGATTATGGAAAGAAAATCCTTCTAAATTTGTAGAATTACAAAAATCGGCAAAAAAATTTGTTTTTGAAAATTATTCTTTTACTAGGGAATTAAAAGGTTTTAAAACCTTAATCAATCAAATTATCACCTAACCATATAAATTACTACCAAATCGTCTTGCAGCCTCAAAAAGTTTGATTGTTCCAATAATATTATTATAAGCAACTCTAGCGGGTTCTCTAAATGAGGTTGGTATAAATGATTCTGCTGCAAGGTGAAATACAGCATTAGGTTTAATCTCCTCAAAAGATTTACTATTCATAAAACAAGTCATCAGAACAATTAATTATTAATTGTGGGTTTTATTTAATAGTATATTAAATGCTTTGATATAATCCTCAACAATAACATTCCAATCAAATTTGCTTATAACTCTTTGGTACCCTTTAAAACCAAGTTCCCTAGCTTTTTCTCTGTTATTATATAAATAGGATATTTTATCTACTAAATCATTAACGCTATTTTCTCTTACTAAAATACCTGTTTCTTGATCAATGATGGCTTCAATTATACCCCCCGAATACGTACCTATGACAGGGCAATTAAAAAAATTAGCTTCAAGATATACTATTCCAAATCCTTCAATAGATTCTTTCCCAGTGGATGATGGCATTATAAATAAATCAGAAAGTTTATAAAATTTATTTCGTGTTTGTTTTGAAATAAATCCAAGAAATTGGACTTCCTTCTCTAATTTAAATTTTTTTGTCAATTTTTTCAGATATAAAGTAGTTTCACCCTCGCCAATTAAATAATACTTAAGTTGGAGATCTGATACTTCCTTTTTCATTTTATGAATTGCTTTAATAACTAAATCAAAATTTTTTCTCGAAACATGACGTCCTACACTCAATAATATGAATTCTTGGTTTAGAATATTAAATTCTCTTCTTAATTCATCTTTACTTTCTTCTTGTTCATAATCTTTTAAAATTAAACCATATCTAATAACCTTTAACTGATCATCGTTTACAGGATGAATTTTCTTTATTAAATCTTTTAGAACATTTGTACCTAAAAAGATTAAATCCAGGTTCCTGATATAATATGTTTGGAGGGAGTACTTAGTCTTTACAAGAAAATCATTTCCATAAGTTAAGGAACTCACTTTTTTCTTTAAAAACTTTGATAAAAGGAAAATCAGAGGTAAACATGTTCCTGAAGTAGCACCCCCAAGAATAATATCTACATTCAATCTATTCATAACAGGATAGATATAGATTAAATTCTCAAGAGTATTTAATAGAATTTTGTACTTTAAAATAAGGTATAATAACATCCTAATTCTATCTGGAACATAAGTTTTATTGTCAAATAATATTTTTAAAATTGATAATATAAGAAATTTGAATTTTTTCTTATTCTTAATTAAAGAGAAAATACAATTAAATCTATAATCTTTAATTTTCTTCAACTTGAAAGTGTATTTTCCATTATAATATGGATTAAAGAAATATAGTTTATGATCTGTAAGTTCAAAGGATCTATATAGACAATCTAAAACATATCCAGTTCCTCCTTCCTTAGAAGGGTTACCAAAGTAAAAAAGAGCAATTTTCATCTCAATGCATTAATAATATAAAATCTATAAAGATACCTATTATAAAAAGATTTAAAAATTTATGTTATAGAATTAAGGGGGAGATCAATTTTATTTAAAGAAATTAATTCAATGGGTTAATTTAACAAGAAATTACACTTATTTATGCAATAAAAAGATTTTTCTGGTTTTTTCAATAGTTCCTACTTCAATTACTTTTCTAAAAAAAAAATTTGCATGTTTTAGAAAATTTTGAAGACTATATTTTTCATACTTTAATCTTCCAGGCATACTAGTCCATTTTTTTGCTTTAATATCTTTTTCTGTAGGGAGTTCAAGAATTAAGACTTTATTTGTAATTTTGGAAAACTTTTCAAGTATCGGTTTCAATGAACCATATGACTCTGTTCGATGATACAAATGATGAATTAACCCCATAGCTAACACACAATCATAGGATTCTTCTAAATCTTCAAATTTTTTAACTAGAAAAGTACAATTTTCTAATTTCAGATAATCACTAATTTTTTGTGCTTTTTTAACATAATCCATGTTATAATCAATTCCTATACAATTTTTAATACGATATTTCAATTTAGCCGTAAAGACATAAAGACCTAAATTAAATCCAATATCCAGAAAACTATTTATGTTTAAATTTTTAACCATATCTAATGCTAGAGTCACAAATTCATATTTAACATCAGTTGCCCATAGTTTTGTATTACCTTGTAATGGTATAAGCTCTTTTTTATTGTTGATTATAAAATTTTGATACCCTGTTACTTTAATGCTTCCATTTTCTATAATAACATTGTCAATATCAGAGCTTTCCATAACTATAATTTTACCTTTTTGCTTAAGCTTTTTAATAGACTTGATTACATTCTTCCATCCCTGAATAGATAATAAATTATTTTTCAAAATTGGTTCACTTATGTCACTATAAAATGTTCCCCAAATTTGCTTTCTACATAATTCTAAACATTTAAATACTTCTAGATAAGAATTTTGTACGAGTGAACCAATATTTTTATACAATTTTCTACCTAAGCCATATATGTAAATATGTAATAGGATTTTTGCTTGAACATAACGATTTGTAGCAATAATTAAATTAATTCGATTAAATTTTATTGAATTATGTGGTGGATCAATATATTGAAAGCCAACACCCCCATAGTCTATAATTTTTAATTTATTGTTCACATTTATTAAATAATTTATGTGATCTAAATTGGAAAAATCAGTATAAACTAAATTACTTTTAATTAATTCGATTTCCAGTTCTGAGAGCATTAATAATTGATCTAAAAAGTCTTTGGGAATTGTACTAGTCTGATTTAACTTTTCATATGGATAAATAAAGAATCTGTTTTGTATAATCTTTAAATGATAAATATAATCTGATTTGACTCTTGCATTGATAAACGATTTTGTTAATGGTAAAAATTTCAATCCATATAATGATAATATTTTTATTACAAAATGGTTATTCTCAAAATCTTTTACTAAAAATGTTTCACCATCTTTTCCCTTTCCTAAAAATTCTAAAGAAACATATAAATTTTTCAAGAAGGCAATTTTGTTCTCATAATTATGAATATAATCATGTTTGAAGGGTAATCGATATTTACGATTTAATAAGAAGTAAAATTTAACTAAGATAAGATCTAAAACATTTAAAACTCTATTTACCAAAAAGTAGAAGAAATAGGAGATTCTTTTCTTGCTTATAACTCTTGGATACAAAATCTTTCTAAAAAACTTAAACTCATAAAGAATATTCAAAATTCTAAAGATTTTCTCATAGAAAATTTTTGTAAACACCTGTTATAGTATTTATTAATATTTTAACATGATATAGAATTATTCTCAGAATAGAAAGATACACTATTTATTAATTTCTATTATTTAACTTTTTTAATTTTCTTTAAATAAGCAATAAAGTGAAAAGGTATTATAAAATTGATAATCACTTCAATATATATATAATATAATAACTTTATGAAAAATACTTTACTATATTTTACATTATGTTGTTTATTTATTGTCAATTTAAAGAAAACAAATTTTCTTATTTTAGTTAAATAAATATTAAAAAAAATCATAACACCGATTAAAAAAAGACCAAAATTTGTAAAAATTAAAAATGGAAAAATCAAAAGATAAAAAGAAACAAAGAATAATAGGAATATCTTAATTAATGTTAGAATTTTCTTGTTTTTATAAGAAAATATTAATCTATTCTCAGTCCAAACCGTTGTTTGATGAGCTAATTCTCTAAAAGTAGATGGAAAATCAATATAAATTCTATGTTGATAATTATTTAATCGATAACTTTTAAATCCCTGAGAAAAAATGTCTTCTCCTATAGATGCATCCGTTGCATATTTTTTATTCTCTGAAAAAATTTTTACTGATTTTATTACTTCGGTTTTTAAACATGTATTTGCTCCAGCAAAAACAGTTCTATATGCATATCTAGTAAATTTAAAACGAAAATTAGCATTTCTATTAAATTGTAAATATTTAACAATATCAAGATTTTCTTGATTTCTTAATGGTCTAACCCCTCCACTGACTAAGTATTCCCCCTTATTTATTAATGGAAAAATCATATTTAGCAGTATTTCTTCATTAAGATAACCATCAGCGTCAATAAAATAGACAATTCCCTCTTTAATATATTCAAGACATTCATTTAATGCTTTTATTTTACCAATTGAAGCTCTACTTGATCCTCCTTTTTGAACTAAGATTTTAAAATTATCGTATTTTTGAAATGAATTAACAATATTAAGAGTCTTTTCATTACCTCCTGCATTCACAATTACTTTTAGATTTGGATAATCTAATTTAGTAATTGAAGTTAAACATTGTCTAAATATTTCTCCTTCTTTCCAAGCAGGAATAAGTATATTAATTAAAGGTAAGCTTTTTAAGTCTTCAATCCGAAGAGATTCAGGATCTTTAAAACTATTAAAAGCTTTAATATATCTATGGTCTCTAAATAATTGTAATAAGATATGAAAAATTAATATCAATAATATTAGGACTATAACAGTTTGAATCGAATTGAGTAGATCTAATATCCCACGAATGAAATTAAGAGATTGATCAATAAAACCTATAAAATTCATTTAATATGATAAATTAAACAAAATTTTTAATCATTTCCTTAAAAATTGAATATACTGTATTTATTTAAATTATTTTAAATTTACCATTTTTAACCATTTTCAACTTTTACACTAAGTAATTTACTCATTTTTTTTGAAATATGATGGTTAATGTCCTAAAAATCCCTTTTGAACTTAGCTACTCGAAGTAATTGTAGGTTTATCTAAAAATTTTGCATTTATATGCGTTAAATCAATCCCTCAGAAGCTTTTAAAAACTCATCAATTAAATTTTTAACTTTTTGAAAATTGTTTTTCATTTTATGTGTTTAAAGCATGTTTAAAGACATTTATGTAATCATTAACGATTTTGTCCCATAAAAAATCTTTTTTAACCCGAGTGTAACCCTTATTACCCATTTCGGTTCTTATATTTTCATTTTCATATATAAATATAATTTTTTTAACTAAATCGTTTAAATCATTGGATTTTATTAATAAGCCCGTTTCTCCATCAATAATAGCTTCAGCAATCCCTCCAGAATAAGAACCAATGCAAGGAACTTTATAAAAATTTGCTTCTAAGAACACAATTCCAAATCCTTCAAAAGAATATTTATGTACCTTTGAAGGCATTAAAAATAAGTCTGATAATTTATAATACTTGTTTCTTATTTCATAATCGCAAAAACCAAGAAATCTTACATAATTTTCTAAATTCAATTTTTTTGTTAATTTTTTTAATTCATCTGTTGTCTGCCCTTCTCCTATTAAATAATATCTGAGTTTTAAGTTAGGTCTAAGTTTTATTATTTCACTAACTGCATTTATTGTTAATTTAAAGTTTTTTCTATAATCCTGTCTTCCTACGCTTAATAAAACAAAAGTTTGAGGGTTAACATTAAACGCTTTTCTTAATTCTTCTTTAGATTCCTTTAATTCATATTCCTGAGCAATTAACCCTAAATTAATAACATTTATTTTTTTCTCATCTAAATTGTGGATTCTTCTTAAAAAATATTTTGTTCGATTATTGGTAACTATTATTTTATCAAGATTTTTAAAATAAAATGATTTTAGTGAGAAATAACTTCGTACTATGAATTCAAGCCCATGTGCAATTGCAATTGCTTTTTTATTAAAAATTTTCGATAAAATATATACTAAAGGCAAAATGTTGCCTGAATGCCCAGAAAGAATTATATCAATATTTAATTTCTTAATATATGGAGATATTCGAATGATGTTATTTATAGTGGTAAAAAAAATTCTTGGTTTTTCTAGAAGATATAAAATTATATTTACCTTATGAAAAATATTGGTTTCTTTATTCCTTAATATTTTCCAGAAGGAATATAATGCAAAATGCCAAAATTTTTTCTTTTTGATACTTCTAATGATATCAAATAGATTGTATTTTTTATTATCCAATATATTATAAATTCTTTTACCTTTGTGATGTGGATTTATTACAAACAGTTTTTCCTTCTTATTTTGAAATGATTTACACAAACTATTCAATACATGAGCAATACCTCCACTTCTAGGAAAAAAATCATCAGTAATAAGGGCTATCTTCATTTTTCAAACTATCTTTAATTAGTTTTCATCTGTATTATCTTGTATTATTAAATGTATTATAAAGAATATAAATTTTGAAATATTGTTTTTTCTGTTTCTAAAATAATCTTTCTACAAAAGAATAAATAATTTCTTAAGAAATTGAAAAAGTTCTAAATTAAAAATAGTCTAGAACAGCGTTAATTAGAGATATCAGATTTGATTCTTTTAGAAATATTAAAAGTTTTAAATCATAAACTATTAAAAAATTTAAAGTAACTGGTGTAAGCACGTCTTAAAACAAATAAAATCGAGAATTTTATTGTTTAAACTAGAGGATTTGCTTGATTGCTGTGAAAAAAGAATAATATAAATAGATATAGTTATGAAAAAGTAGATTTTTGAATGAATGACACTAATAATAAGAAAAGTTTAAACAAAGATCATAAGATTCTTGCAAAAAATACTATATATAATTTCCTTTTTACATATAGTACTTATTTTTCTTCACTAATTACTTCTTTTATTATAGCAAGACTTATTACACAAGATATTTGGGGTACTTTAATTATTGCTACTTCTTATGTTGCAACGTCCTCATTAATATTAACTTTTTTACCTCCAGGATTAAGTTCCTCTCTAAATTATTATATACCGAAATATTTAGCCTTAAATAAAAAATCAAAATTAAAATCTTATATAAAAGTATCAATTTTCATAAGAATAATTGCTGTTTTATCCACATTTCTAATAAGTTTATTAATTTTTCTCTTTTTTTCAAATCTATTCAGACTTATTTTGAATAACTATTTTCACCTGCTATTAATTCTATCCCCAATGATAATTATTAATGGGTTAGATAAATTTTTTAATGAAATAAATCGAGGACTAAATCTTTTTAATACAGTGTTTATTTTAACAATAATTAAATATGGTTTTTACATTGGAGCTTTACTATTTTGTTTGATATTTTTAGATATTGTTCAGATTGAAATAATTGCTTTAATAAACATAATATCCCTTTTAGTACCTTTTTTAATAAATTGTATAATAATCTATTTAAATTTACGATTTAAATTAAAAACGACAGAAAGAGTAAAGGTTACATACAAAAAAGTTATTAAAAATTCATCTAGTTATGGAATACATATAGAGATACAAAATTTTTTTGGTAAGCTTTTTACAAATTTAAGGCTTCAAAGTGTTGGAATTTTTGAACCTCATAACATAATTACAGGTTATAATTTAGCAAAGCATTATAAAGATGTCTCCACTGGATCTGTTGGTTCTTTAAGTAGACCATTAATCATCTCATTTTCTGGATTTAATGCAAGAAAACAATATGATCAAATCCAAAAGATTTACAAGATTTTATTTAAATATACTAGTTTTTTCTTATTGCTAATAACTGGATTACTATTTTTTTTTACAGATTTTTATCTTTTTTTATTTACAACAGAAAACCAGAATTATATGAACTATTCATTAATATTTAAATTAGTAATAATTTCTGTGATTTTTTTCTTTCAACGGAATTTTTTTTTTAGTCTTTTAAAATCAAGTGAAAAAATAAAATATTTAGTACCGATATCCTTATTTTTTCAATTACTTAATCTTATCCTTTTTTTTGTAGGTTTAATATATTTTGGCATAATAGGTGCTATTTTGGGAGGAATAATTGAATCTATAATAAATTTCATTTTTACCACATACTTAAGCTTTAAATACTTCCGAGTAAAAACTGATAATCTCAAAACTATTTTTTTACTATCCTCATTTTTTATAGCTATAGGTATAACTCTAATAATGGATAATTTAGTATTAAAGGATTTAAATTATTTAATACTCCAAGCTCTAAATTTATTGTTGTTTAAAGAGTTGAATTTATTTTCAATAATTTCATTCTTTTTTATTTTTATCTTTTTAATTATTCTCTTTAAAATATTTACACGTTCAGACATAGAATATATAGATGGTTTATTTGAAAAAAAGAATTTTCTACATAGATCTATTAGATGGGGTCTTAATTTTCTTAAGAAATTTACTAAAGAATGAATGATATACTATAAAAATATATTCACTATCAGAATAAACATAAGTTAAATTGTATGAAATTAATTAAATATAAGAAAAGGGCAATAAACATTATTAAACGTTTCTACCCGAATAAATTATTTTTAAAATTTTTAAAAGATATCAACAAATTAAAGTGATAGGGAAAAAATTTAAACTATTAATAAATGATAATCTGATATTTATCCAAATGAGAAAAAAATGTATCTAATTATGAAAAAGAGAGTAATTTTAATAACCATTGATTGTTTAAGAAGGGATAGATTAAAGATTTTCAACCCTAATAAAGAATTAACACCATTTATAAATAAATTTAGCAAAAAAGCTGTAGCTTTTGATAATTTTATATCAAACGGATCAACTACCGCTCCTGCTTTTTATGCGATGTGGACATCTAATCTACCTGATTTAATCGGAACTTATGCGCCAATACCTTACAATAAAATGAATTATGTGACGTTTCTTCAAAATGAAAAAATAAAGACATGTGGAATCCATTCAAATCCTCATTTAGGGAAATTTTGTAATTATCACTTAGGTTTTGATGATTATATTGATATGTATTCAAAACCCGAAGAATTTTCATTGAAATTTTTTAAAAAAAGAATAATCTTTTACATGAATTGGTTAATTAGAAAATTAGGTTTCCAGCAAAATAAATATCTAATTAAAGAAAGAATTCAAAAAGTTGTTAAACGAAGACCTAAACAACATTTAAACAAATCAAAAAAACAAAAATCTCCTTATGCTAAAGCAAAATTTATTACGACTGGAGTTATTAAATGGTTAAACGAAAATTATAAATCATCGTTTTTCCTTTGGATTCATTTCATGGATGCACATACACCCTATTATCCTTCTTCAAAATATATTGAGAAAGTTTCTAATAAGAAAATATCTGAGTCTGAAATAACTTATATTAAAGATTTGAGAGGTATTATTAAAGGTAATCCTGAGATCGTAGAAAAAATTGATGGAGAAATTAAAGAAATAACAGAAATTTTGTATGATGCTGAAATTTGTTCTGTTGATCATTACCTTGGAATTCTTTTTAAATATTTAAAGAAAAAAAATATTTATGAAAAAACTAACATTATTTTAACTGCTGATCATGGAGAAGCATTATTTGAACATAAAACATTAGGTCACCGTGCGTCTTTATATGATGAACTTCTTAGAATTCCTTTTCTCATAAAACTTGATAACAATAACGTTAAACCTCATATTATTAAAACTCAAGCTGAAATATTGGATATTGCACCAACAATCCTATCTATTTTCAACATAGAACCTCCATCATCTTTTAATGGTAAAAACTTAATGCCATTAATTAAAAATCTAAATAATTTTGAACATCCGGAATATGTAATAACTGCGGAACTTCATCATGGCTATAGAGTTCGTAATGCTTTTAGTGATCCTCGATTAGCATATTTCAAATTAATCTCTTGTAGAACTTTAGAATGGAAACTTATTTTTGATGAAAAAATTGGAAAAACTTATCTTTATGATTTAAAAAACGATCCATTTGAAAAGAATGATATTAGTTCAAGTATCGAAAAAAATATAGTAAATGTGAAAGAAAATCTTACAAAGATTATTAAATCCTTTATAGAATTACCAAATGAGGAAGAATTAAAAATTCAAAGAGTACTAAAAAAAGATCTTTTCAAGATTATCTAAATAGCCTATTTTAATTAAGCTTAATTTTTAATAATAAGTTTTTAATTCTGATTAAATTTTCAAATCTTTTATGGACTCATTAATTCTTTTCCTTTCTTCTAATTCGTTTAAAGCTTTGCTATCTTTTTCTTCTTCATTTATGATAAACCATGGGACATTTACTAAAACCGGAACTCTGAAATTCTTACTATGTCCATATAATCGAATAGGAATAAGGGGATGAAGAAAATCCCCCAATGCTTCTCCATGGTCTGAAGTAATTATTGTTTTACCAGGTAATGTGTTAATCAATTTTTTAACATAACTCATTACATATTTAAAATTATTTTCATATAACCTAAAATGTGTTTTTCTATCAATTTTTGAATAAAAATCTAATCCAAAAAAGGAAAAAAGTCTAAAACTAACTTTATTTTTCCTTTTTTTTTTGTTATTTGAAAGATTTTTTAATTTTTCAAATGCTTCAACGCCTATATTATGTCCAATATAAGGGTAATGAGGTTGTATGAAGTGAATAATAACCTTTTTTTTAGGGTAATTGTTTAAAGTATCAAGTGTATATTCATACATAGTTTCTGGTAAAACTGTATGAAATTTTTTACTCCAACCAAACTTCCAAACTGATATAATTTTATATACTTTATCTGAAATTAATTTATCTACATAAGGGTTTGCTGTTATGTATACAATATCATCATAATATTTTTTCCTAAAATTTTCACCCAAAAATGTTGTAGTATGACTTCCTCTTGATTTCTTTTTTTTTAGCGTTCCATTTATTTCATCATTATTTAAATATTTAGCAAAAATGTCATATCTGCATGCATCTAGAATTATCAGATTATCCCATTCTTCATCAAATATAAAAAATCCAGTATTTTTTTGATTTAAGTATGAACTAATTTTGTATAGTACCATATTACGTAAAAATGTCGGATTATTTAGGTTTCTTAAGAATCTCAGCAAACTTTTCTTGTTCAACTTATTATTAACACTCCAAATTAAGAGTAATTATTCATTCCTTAACTATTTATAATAAATTCAAAAATATAAAATATTCATTTTCATTGATATGTGATGAAATGTAAGATTATAAATTTTATACAAAATTTTTTAAACACAAAATTTTCAATACATAAATAATTGAGTTGAAAACGATGTATCTTTCAAAAAAAATGTTAAAGTTAAAACTTTATATTTGGATTACAGATAAAAAAATTGAAAAATTATTTGAGGACAAAAATATTTTTTTCATTTTATCTATTGGTCGATCAGGTACAAAATTCTTAGCAAACTTACTCGATAAAGCGAAGAATACTTATATAGTACATGAACCTGTAAGAAGTGATCATCGTGCATATCAAGAAGCTTTTCATAGTGAGAAAAAGGCATTAAGCTATATTGAAAACTTTCGAAGGAAAGAAATTTACCTTAGAGCAAAAAAAAGAGAATTTTTTACTTATGGCGAAGTAAATAGCATACTTCGAAGACATTATACCGCTTTAAATCAGGTATTTCCTAAAGCCACATTTATACATTTAATCCGTGATGGAAGAGATTCTGTTAGATCAATGATGTCAAGAAAGACAATGACTCCATTGGATTTAAATACCAAGAAAATATTTCCACTTGATGGAGATCCTTGGAAGTTAAAATGGTCAAAAATGTCTCGATTTGAAAGAATTTGCTGGTATTGGCAAAATGAAAACAAGTATTTAAATAAATATTTTGAAAAACCTATTAAATTTGAAGAGATAATATCCAATTATCATTATTTTAATAAAAACATTTTAGAACCTTTAAATATTGAAATATCAGAGGATACATGGCTAAAAGAAGTTAATGAACCTAAGAATGTAACTATAAATTATAAAATTCCACATTGGAAAGAGTGGAATAATGAAATGATTAACTCTTTTAACAAAATTTGTGGGAGTATTATGACAAAAAATGATTATAATCTAATTGAAAAATAGAAATAACTAAGAATATGAGTTATTAATACTCTAAGATGAATTTATTGTCTCTTAGTTATACTTCATTGAATAACATTATAAATGATTAAATATAATTATATTTAATCAAAAACTAAAAAATTTCATAATTATCATGACTGAAGATGATGAATATAAGGTTGAATATACTACAGTTTCAATTCCAAAGCCATTAGCAGAGAAAGTCAAGGAAAGAATGAAAGGAACTGGTTTCGCTTCAGTAAGTGCATATGTAACTTACGTTTTAAGACAGGTACTTTCTTCAATAGAGCAAGAAGAGAGAGAAAAACAAGCATTTAGTAAAGAAGATGAAGAAAAAGTTAAACAACGCCTTAGAGATTTAGGATATATAGATTAAATATAAAAAAGGAATTAAAATGATTCAACCACATGGTGGGACTTTAATTAATAAGGAATTACCAAAATTCGAAAAAGAGCGAATTTTAGGTGAAATTAACGAATTTGAGAAAATTACATTACGTCCTGAAACGATTAAAGTCGTTAAAAATATATGTTTTGGGGTTTTTAGCCCTTTAGAAGGATTTATGAATGAAAATAACTATAGATTTGTTTTAGAGCACATGTATTTAGAAAATAATGTCGCATGGCCTTTTCCAATTACTTTGGATGTATATGCAGAGGAACTAAAGAATCTTAAAATAGATGATGATTTAATTTTGACAGATATAACCAAAACACCTATAGCACTTATGAAAGTAGAAGATATATACGATTATGATAAAAAAGAATATGCTAAGAAAACTTATGGAACATTAGATCGAAATCATCCTGGAGTAGAGAGTATTATTAATTATAAAGAGAAATTAATTGGAGGAGAAATTTTTTTAATAAATGAACCAAAAACAACATTTCCTGATTTGGATCTCAAACCAATAGAAACTCGAGTGTTATTTAAAGAAAAAAAATGGGACAGGGTTGTAGCTTTTCAGACTAGGAATCCTCCTCATCTGGGTCATGAATATATCCAAAAAGCAGGATTAACATACGTGGATGGTTTATTCATTAATCCAGTAATTGGAAAGAAAAAGATAGGTGATTTTTTAGACGAAGTTATAATAAAGAGCTATCAAGTATTAATAAAAGAATACTATCCTAAAGACAGAGTTGTATTAAGTACTTTTGAAACTGAAATGAGATATGCAGGACCAAAAGAAGCAATTTTTCATGCAATAGCAAGGAAAAACTTTGGTTGTGATCATATTATTATTGGTCGTGATCACGCTGGAGTAGGTAATTATTATGGCCCTTATGAAGCTCATGAAATTTTTAATCATTTTCCTGACTTAGGTATAGAACCAATTAAATTCAGGTCGTTTTCAAAATGTAGTAAATGTGATTCTGTTGTAAACGACAAAATTTGTCCTCATCCACCAGAAATGCAAAATTTCTTTGCTGGAAGAGACATAAGAGCTGCACTTCAGTCAGGAAAACCTCCTGATCCAGAAGTGATGCGTCCTGAAGTCGCCAATGTGATTTTACAATACAAAAATCCTTTTGTATCTTAATTTATATTACGTTACTAAAAAAATACAAAACCTAATAGACAATGAATAACAATACAAAAAAATTAGTGATTATAGGATTAGATTGTGCCACACCAAAGACATTATTTGAAGATTTTTTAGATTCCTGCCCTAATATAAAAAAAATGTTAGAGATTGGAGCATATGGAAAATTAAGATCATGTAATCCTCCTATTACTGTTCCTGCATGGATGGTAATGTCTACTGGTAAGAAAGCTGGGACTTTAGGATTGTATGGGTTTAGACATAGAAAAAAAAATTCATATGATGATTTTTGGATTGCTACATCATATAAAATAAAAGAACCAAAAGTATGGGATATAATAGCAGATAAAGGATTAAAATCCTGTATTTTAGGAATTCCTCCAACTTATCCTGTGCAACCAATAAACGGTAATCTTGTTTCTGGTTTTATTACACCAGATATAAACTCAAATTATACTTACCCTCCTGAATTGAAAGATGAAATTAGAAAAAATGTGGGGAAATATATTTTGGATGCTAATTTTAGAGTAGGAGATAAGGAAATCTTATTGAAAGAAATTTATGAAATGACAAAGATCCAATTTAAAACAGTCAAATATCTAATGCAAAATAAAGAATGGGATTACTTTAAATTTGTAATTATAGGTTTGGATCGATTTCACCATGCTTTTTGGAAATACTATGATAAGGATCACAAAAAGTATGAGCGGGGTAATAAATTTGAAGAGGAAATGAGAAAATATTATCATTTTTTAGATCAAGAAGTTGGAGAAATTTTAGATTTAGTTGATAATGATACAATATTAATGATTGTATCTGATCATGGTGCTAAAGCAATGAAGGGTTTAGTATGTGTTAATATGGCTCTTGAAAGTTTAGGATTAATAAAATTTAAATCTAAACCAAAACCAGGAACAAGATTAATAGATGCTAATGTTGATTGGGAAAATACTTATGCTTGGGGTTGGGGTGGATATTATGCAAGAATATTTCTTAATGTTAAAGGTAGAGAACCTTATGGGATAATAAACCCGAAAAATTATGAAAAAATGAGAGATGAAATCATAGAAAAAATAAAATCTATTAAAGATGCTAATGGTAATCCAATGAACACTATTGTTTATAGACCTGAGGATTTATATGAAGTTATTAAGGAGGATGCCCCAGATCTTATGGTCTATTTTGATGATCTAAATTGGAGATCTGCCGGAACGGTTGGGTATGATTCAATGTATTTAGATGAAAATGACACAGGACCAGATGATGCTGTTCATGATTGGTATGGTGTTTACATTATATACGACCCTAAGAAAAAGATAGGGAAAAATTTAGGAACCAAAAGCATACTTGATATTGCTCCAACTTCTCTTAAAATTTTAGGAGTTGCTATTCCTAAAGACCTGGAAGGTAATATCATAAATTTATAAAATGAAGGGAAAAGATAATGGAACATAAAGGATTTACGTTATGGTTTACAGGACTACCCTGTTCGGGAAAAACGGTACTAGCTAATGTTGTTGCTGAAGATTTAAAAGCAAAAGGGATGAAAGTAGAAAGACTTGATGGTGACATTGTTAGAAAGAGTTTAACAAAAGACTTGGGATTTTCTGAAGAAGATCGAAATATGAACATTGAAAGAGTCACATTTGTTGCTAAACTTTTAACACGTAATGGAGTTGTTGTTCTCGCTTCATTTGTATCACCATATAATAAAATTAGAGCTTATTCTCGTCAAGAGATTGGAGAATACATTCTTGTTTATGTAAAATGTTCTCTTGAAGAATGCGAGAAAAGAGATGTAAAAGGAATGTATGCAAAAGCTAGAGCTGGTGAAATCAAAGATTTTACGGGAATTGATCATCCTTTTGAAGAACCCATTGATGCCGATGTTATAGTTGAAACAGATCAACAAACCATAGAGAAGAGTAAAAAATTGATTTTAAAATTTTTATCTAAGCAAGGTTATCTACAAAATTAAGAAGATATCTCTTCTAAAACTTAAGATATATTTGAAATTGTTAAATTATTATTTTGTTTTTTTTTTATTTAATAAAATAGCATTTCTAACCAGATTTTTGTATTTGGGTGGTATGTTATCAGTTATAATTCCTAGAATAGATAATTACGGATTTAATTAAATAATGTTTAAGAAATTTAAAATATTAGTATCAATTGATTTACTGTGTTTCTTAAAAAAGTAATTATCAAGGCTCAACTAATATTAATGGATCTAAGTGATGATTTTCCTATAATTGGTAAACCACTTCTAGTTGGATGGGGCCTTTTACATAGATTAAATTATATATTCATTAGAAGAATCAAGGAACTAAGGGGAAATTTAAGATATAATGCCTTAAAAATCGATTCGGATAAATTAAATTGGGTAAATAATGATAAATTAAATTATATTTTAGATAGAAAAATAAAGAATTTACATAAATTTCCTACTATTTTAGGTGGTAATTGGGATAAATATAAGAAACAATTAATAGAATTAGAAATTTATAAAGCATTTAAACAAAAATATATAAATGGTGAGAGTTGGGAAAAAACTAATTACTATAATAAAGTTTTGACAGAACTCTCAAAGGGCTTGATAACATCTAGCTACAAAAATAAGGAAGAATTCGATCACTACCTTAAAAAATTAGATTATATATATGAGCGTTTAAAAAAAGTTGATAAAGAAGACAATTCAAATATTAATCAATGGATTGAAATATTAGAGGATTCTCCATTTCTTAAAGAAATAATTGTTAATATTGGTCGAGATGGGGAACTTTTATTAGTAAAAGGAGAAAACTTATTATTATTAACTAAAGTACTAAATTTTCAACAAATTCCTATCAGAATTAAAACCAGACATAAAAAGTGGATAAAATTTAAGAAAGATTTACAATATTTTTCAAGGAGAGGTCATCTTTATCAACAAATCGATCATCCAGATTTACAAGATTTTCATTTTAAGTATGATGATATGAGATTTAATATGATAAAGAAAGAAATGTCCATCTCTCATGGATCATTGCTAGATATTGGAGCCAATTTGGGTTATTTTTGTCATAAATTTGAGGAAGAAGGTTTTGATTGCTATGCTGTAGAGATTAATCCAATATATAATTATTTTTTAAAAAAAATAAAAAAAGCAGAATCCAAGAATTTTAAAATAATTTCTGATTCAATCTTTAGTTACAATAAAAATACTGATTTAATTTTTGAAGTTGGACTAGCCTTAAATGTTTTCCATAATTTAATAATACGAAAAAAAACATTTTTAAAGCTAAAAAAGCTTTTAAATCGATTAAAGGTAAAAGAATTATATTTTGGGGCACATAATTATAAAAAATCTCAGAATGCAAATGTTTATAGAAATTTCTCACCAAAAGAATTTAATAATTTTATCATAGAAAATTCCTGCTTAAATAAGGCAGAATATATTGGGAAAACTCCAAATGGAAGACGTTTATTTAAACTCACATAAATTGATGTTTCCAAATTAACTAAAAAGGGAATACCAATTATACAAAAGAGTATTTTTATTTAATCTTAAGCAAATCTTGAATATAATCTGTAATTTTTTTCACATTTAAACCATAAAAACTTAATAACTTTTCTTTCTTTCCTGATTGACCAAAGGAGTTTTTAATTCCAATAAATCTCAACTTAATAGGATGATTTTCAGAGATTAATCTGGCTAATATACTTCCAAATCCACAATAAATATTATGTTCTTCAATAATTATAACATATTTCATATCTTTAATTTCATTAATTAAAGCATTTGACTTAATAGGCTTAATACTTGGAAAATTTATTACTTTTATTGAAATTTTTAACTTCTCTTCTAATTTAATGGCAGAATTGATTGCTAAAATAGTTCCCAAACCCGTTCCAATCAAACAAATGTCATTCCCATCTTTTAATACGTCTGGTAACCCAATTTTAAAATGGTAATTCTGGTTGTGAATTTTAGGAAAAGAGTCTCTTGATAATCTAATATAAAATGGGCCATTTGTATTTAAGGCATGTTTTAGTATTTGTTTTAGTTCCAAATTATCTGACGGGATTAATACATTCAAGTTTGGTAGTGATGACATTAGACTTAAATCTTCTAATGCATTATGAGTACTTCCATCTTCTCCTACAAATCCTCCATGAGTTGTTATTATTTTTATATTTAAATTATCAATACAAGCAAATCTTATGAATTCCCATGCTCTACCTGTAGTAAATATTGAAAATCCACTTACTATTGGAATCTTTCCTGAAATTGCTAACCCTAAAGCCACACCCATCATATTTTGCTCAGCAATACCCATATTAAAAAAACGATCTGGAAAAACTTTAGCAAATTTGAATGTTCTTGTAGAAGATGATAAATCTGCATCTAAAACAACAATATTATTATCCTTTTTTCCTATTTCAACAAGAAAATCTCCAAATATATCTCTAAGATTTGGTTCTACCATTCAATTAATCACCCTTTATTATCTTGGTTTTGATATCTTCAAGTTCCATAAGAGCGATATTATATTCCTCTTCATTTGGTGCTCGTCCATGGTATTTTTTTGTATGTTGCATAAAGGATACGTCAGATCCTTTAATTAAATAAGAGATAATTATTTTAGGTTTACCAATTATTGATTTTAATCTTTCAAAACTTTGTAACATCCCAATTAGATTTGATCCATCAATCTCAATAACATTCCATCCAAAAGCTTTCCATTTATCTGCTAATGGTTCTAAAGCCATTATTTCCTCTGTGGAACCATCACTCTGTATCCCATTACGATCTACAATTGCTATTAAATTATCTAATTTATAATGACTAGCAGACATAGCTGCTTCCCATATAGCCCCTTCATTTAATTCTCCATCACCTAACAATACAAAAACTTTTTTTTTGGAATTATTTAATTTAGCTGCTAAAGCACAACCAACTCCAATTGATAATCCCATACCCAACGATCCCGTAGATATTTCTATTCCTAAATCAGGGTTTTTTATTGGATGACCTTGTAATTTTGAACCAAATTCCCTTAAAGTGAAGAGTTCCTCTCTTTTTATAAAACCAAATTTAGATAACACAGCATATAAAGCAGGAGCGGCATGTCCTTTACTTAAAATAAATATATCTCTTTCTTCCCAAGTAGGGTTTTCATGATTTATTCTCATAATATGTTTATACAAGAGATAAATTATATTAACACACGATAGTGAACCCCCAGGATGTCCTGAATGGGCTTTATAGATCATAGTTAAAATATCTTTTTTGATTTCCAGAATATCAATAAGAATTTTCTTTTCTTCAACTTTAGATAATTCCATTCTAATACTTTATTTAATAAATTATGTTTTATTCATTTCAGTTTTTATATATTTATAAAGCTTCTCAACATTATAGAATTCAACTGGTGGGAGTGTTGAGGTAAGCGCAGCAGCAAATAACGCAATTTTTACTCCATCTAAAACAGGTATTCCCGAAGCATACGATAATCCTAATGCAGCCATAATAACACTACCGACAGCTACATAACTTCTAACTGGTTGCTGCAAAATTGGACTGATTATTTCAACTTTTTCATTTTCTCGAGTAAAGAAGAAAGTATCTAATTCTAAATAATTCAATAGAACATTTTTACATTTAGTAGAGTTCAATATTTTTTTTCCAACAATATTAACACTTGTTTCATTACAACAATCTATTGAAAACATATTTAATGCTTTCTGAAGATTAATTTTAAGTAAATCTACCTTTTCATAGATATAATAATTGTTTTCAGTAGGAC
Organism: Promethearchaeota archaeon; assembly: GCA_016839635.1. The sequence continues at coordinate 23,926 of JAEOTV010000092.1, forward strand.
GAACGATTATAGGTATATTTTCATAGTTTTCTTTTAAATTTTGCAGTAAATTCTGAATAAATAAGTCCTCAAAGATTCCTTTTAAACCATAATCTAAAATTATTATTGCTTCAATTTCTTTAGACTTATTTGTTATTAGATCTTTAAACTTTTGTTTTATAGAATGAGATATTTCACCATTATAATTTGTTTCTAGACGCAAAAGATGTTGATTCATTGCTTTAATTCGAGTTATTTGAGGCGTATTTATATTTTCATCTACAAGAATACCAGAAGAGTCAACATTCAATTCTTTAATCTTTTTCAAATAAAAATTCCCCTCAAAATCATTACCAATAATAGTACATACTTCAGGAATTCCTCCTAAAGATTTTATATATTGAAGAACTAATCCAGTTGCTCCAATATAAAAACTGCTATTTTCTATTGTTACATTAGGGACAGGTGCATCAGGGGAAATTCGATCTGTATATCCAAAAATATATTTATCTATTAAAGCATCTCCAATAACTAGTACTTTCTTACTATTCCATTTGGAAATTCCATCAATAAGAGCCATTATATTAGATTATTTTTTTAATTCACCATGTAATTTTTCCCAGTCTTTAAGAAATTCCTCTAATCCCTTATCTGTATTTGGATGTTTGAACATTTTCTCAAGAACATTAAAAGGGATCGTAGCGATATGTGCACCCATTTTTGCAGATTCAATAACATGCCTCGTGTTTCTAATAGAAGCAACAATTAATTCGGATTTAAAATCATAAGCGTTAAGAATTTCCATTGATTCCCATAACATATCCATTTCATTTTGACCATTATCCATTAATCGTCCTATAAACGGGCTTATATATGAAGCACCAGCTTTTGCAGCAATTAAAACTTGATTTTGTGAAAATACAAGAGTGACATTCGTTTTAATCCCTTCATTTTCAAGTATTTTAACTGCTTTAATCCCTTCTTTTGTAAAAGGAATCTTAACTACAATATTTGAGGCAATTTTTGATAATTCGCGAGCTTCATTAACCATTTCTTCCGTAGTTAACCCTATAACTTCTCCACTGACAGGACCATCAACAAGTTCGCAAATTTTTCTTAATTGTTCGAAGGGTTCAGCTCCTTCTTTCGCTAACAACGTAGGATTTGTTGTAACCCCATCTATAATTCCTAGTGCTAGCATTTCTTTTATTTGTACTAAATTAGCAGTATCAATAAAAAACTTCATTTCATTTCACGCTTATATTTAAGTGATTATATTAATATTTGGTTCTATATATTTATAGCAAATTCTTTTAAATTTTTGAATATCATATCTGGCATTATCGAATCGATATTTTTTTGTTCTTCCTTTCCATATCCGCTTAAGACTAAAATAGTTTTACATCCCGCTGCTTTACCCGTTTTAATATCATTTAATGTATCTCCAACCATATATGAATTAGTTAAATCAACATTATACTTTAAATGTGCTTTTAAAATCATTCCTGGTTTTGGTTTTCTACAATCACATGAACCAGTGAAATCAGGATGGTGTGGACAATAAAAAATATCATCTAATTCAATATTATTTTGTAATAATAATTTAACCATTTTATCATGAATTGATTTCAGGGTCTCTTCTGTAAAAAATCCCCTCGCAATTCCTGCTTGATTAGTAATAACAATAAGGAGATAACCTTTTTGCTTAAGTATCCTTAAAGCTTCAAAAGATCCTTCCATGAATTCAAAATTATTAGGATTTGAAAGATAACCAACTTCTTTATTTATCACTCCATCTCTATCTAAGAAAATTACTTTCTTTTGTTCAGTCATATTCATCAGATTCTCTCAGTAACTTAATTATCCTACTTGGATCCTTAGCATTTAAAATGGTACTTGAGCTTGTTAAGATATCTGAATTTTTTAATAATCTTGCGTTTGTTAAATTTATTCCACCATCAACATCGATAATAAAATTATACCTTTTCTTGAGTTCAGCCAGTTGATCTATTTTTTTTACCATATTGGGAATAAACTTTTGACCAGACCGTCCAGGATTTACACTCATTACTAAGACAAGATCAATTCCTTTAAGGAATGGTATAATTTCAGAAATGCTAGTTTCGGGATTTAAAGCGATTCCAACTTTTTTGTGTTTATTTCTAATTTCCTCAATTATCTCATTTATATCGTAATTAATTTCAAAATGAAATAAAAAGATATCAATATAGTCAATGATCTTTTTAATATATTCAAAAGGATTAATTACCATTAAATGACCGATTATTGGTGAATTATAAGATTTTTTTAAGATTGGAAAAACATCTAGATTATTATTTTTATTACTTACAAATTTACCGTCCATGACGTCTATATGTATATAATCAAAACCTTCTAAATCCTTTATAATTTCAGGTTTAAAGTCGTCTATTGCATGGACAGAGACGGCAACTTCTTTCATAAATAATCAGTTATCCAAATAATTCTTTTTCTACAAGATAACAAATTATATGCCCTACAGTAATATGACCTTCTTGGATTCTAGGAGTATCAACAGAAGGAATCTTTAAACAATAATCCACTATTTTCTCAATTTTATTTTCTTTCTGACCTGTGAATCCTACAGTAATAGCACCTAATTCTTTAGCTTTCTGCAAACCTTTTATTACATTTGGAGAGTTTCCAGAAGTACTTAAGCCAATTACTAAATCGCCTTGATTAATTAAAGATGATACTTGTCTTTCGAATATTTTTTCATAACTATAATCATTTGCGGTAGCAGTAATTACGGATGTATTTGTATGAAATGCTAAAGCTGGAAGTGATTTACGATCTTTATAGAATTTCCCTACAAATTCAGCAGCAATATGTTGAGCATCCGCTGCACTCCCTCCGTTACCAAAAAGAGCAATTTTTTTGCTATTTTTATACAAATTAACAATTTCATAAACAATTTTTATAATAAGAGGAATTTGATTTTTTAAATCTTCTTTTATTCTGATATTTTCATCCAAAATTAATAAAATTTCATTTTCCATTATAATTCATAAAAATTTTTTAATGTTTGATTTTTAATTTCAAGGTAAATATTATTTTTATTTTATTTAGAAATTTTTATCATATTTCTTTTTTCTTAGATTAGAGATTATATTTGCTATATTAATAGTCTTTACTTTTAAGAAATGAAATTTTATAATTTTGCTTATATTATAATAATCTAAAAAATATATTAAAAAAGATTTTCTACAATAATGAAATTTCGTTTTAAAAAGAAAGTTCAAGTTCAATTAACCACTTTACAAAGATTTGTGTTTAAGTTTAAAAAAAAGCATTCAATATTAGGAGATTTGATAGAAATCCCATATTATTTTCTTTATAATCTTAGATTTCTAATCAGAAAAAGATTATTATTATTCAAAGCTTGGTTAAGTTATGGAAAGTTAAGATTTAAAGATACTTATTGGGTAGATCCTAAAAAACTGGTATATCTATCAGGGCTTAGGTCCAATAAATGGCAGAATTATCTAAGAGTTTTAGATGGAGATTGGGATTTATTCGGAAGAAAATTTGAAGATTCCTTTTTTTATCAGGCATTTAAACAAAGATTTATAGAAGGTCAACCATGGGAGAATACATACTATTATCAAAAGGGTTTAAAATCATTTAATGAGATGGGAAAAGACAAACAAAAATATCATTTGGAAAAGTGGGATGATAGATTTAAGCGTTTAGAAAATCTATATAATAAAATAAAAAGAAATGGTATTAAGAATAAAAAAGATCTTTTAGTCTTAAAAGGTTGGATCATTAGAATTGATTTTCCAACAATATTAGATAATATATCAGTAGATATTGGTAGAAAGGGTGAATTACTGGTTGTCCATGGTAAAAATAGACTGTGTATAGCAAAAATATTGAATTTACCTTTAGTTCCAATCACGATAATCGCCCGACATAAGAATTGGATGGAATTCAGAGCCAAATTCATTCAATATTTTAAAAAAAATCATAAAGGGAAAAAAATTTATGTTTTTACTCATCCTGATCTGAAAAACATTCCTTTTATACATGGAAAAATTCCTTATGATATTATAAAAGAAACTATAAAAAACAAATGGGGAATTTCTCTATAAAATTAGGGACTTACTTCTTTTTCCAATAATAATAAAATGATCTTATTAAATTTTCCAAGCTTGCAGACCATTTGGATTAAAATGAAAATTAACGATTGTCCCTCCATTTCTTCCCATTTCATGTATAATTTGATATTTTTTATTAGGATCGCAAAATAACAGAAGATATCCACCTCCTCCTGCACCTAATAGTTTACCACCTAGAACACCAAATTTTTTTGATGATAAATAAAAATTTTCAATCTTTCTATTGGATATTCTTGAACTTAAACTTTTTTTTGCTTCCCAACCTTTATGTAAAAGTTCACCAAATTTATTTAAATTATGAATATCTTTTGATTCAATAACATTTTTCATGGAAATTGCAACTTTTTTTAAATCTTGCATTGCTTCCATGTATGATTTTTTTTCAATTTTATAACCCTTCAATACATCATCTTGTATATCTGAAGAAAAGTGTGATCCCCCAATATAACATAAAATTAATCTATAATGTAATTCATTAATCATATCATTGCTCGTATAAATAGGTATAACTCGAACTTCTTTTGTAAATTCAATGAAATTGAAACCGCCATATGCCGCAGCAAATTGATCTTGATACCCTCCTTTCTGTTTCAATTCAATTCTTTCAATATCATAAGCTTTTTGTGCAATTTCATGTTTTGTAAATCTTAAATTATAATGCCTATTTAAAGCACCAATTAGAGCCACAGACAAGGAAGAAGAACCGCCCATTCCAGATCCCACAGGTAAGTCGGAGTATATAGATATATCGAATCCATCTTTCACATTGAAAACATTAAAAATTCCTTTAATTATTTCAAATCCAGAATCGTAATCCCTATCTCCAATGCTAAAGATGATTTCTTTATTGAGATTAATTGAACACACGTGAATTTCTTTATCGTGTCTTGGTTTTAAAGTTATGTAAATATAACGATCGATAGTAGTACTTATTACACATCCTCCATGTTCTGTACAATATGGAGCCATATCCGTTCCTCCTCCACCAAAGCTTACTCGAAATGGTGCTTTTGAACGAATAATCATTTTATTTACCGAAATAAGTAAATTAGTGTAAGATCAAATTTCTTTATATTAAATCATTAAAAAATTTGATTATTATTTAATTTTTCAATTTTTCTATTTTGTACTTCTAATGAATTGTAGTTATTTCCCCTTATTTTGTTTCAATTTGGTAAGATCACATAGTTTTTAATTTAAAGAAATACTTATGAACAATTAAAATATTAAAAATCATCCAAAATATAATATATGACAAATAAAATACTGATTACTGGTGGAGCAGGTTTTATAGGGTCACATTTAGTTGATAAATTAATTGATCAAAAAGATTATGAGGTAACTGTTTTTGATATTTTAGAAGAGCAAGTCCACGGAAAAAGGAATAAACCTCCAGATTATCTAAATAAAAGGGCAAAATTTTTTCAAGGTTCTGTAACAAATTATAGCAAATTGAAAGATTTAGTATTAGAGAATGACACAATTTTTCATCTAGCAGCTATGGTTGGGGTAGGACAATCAATGTATCAAATAGGAAAATATATTGATTATAACATACTAGGTTTGGCAAATTTGCTTGACATCTTAGTGAATACTGAACATAATGTCGAAAAATTAATTATTGCCTCATCTAATACTGTATATGGAGAAGGTAAATCTGAATGTAATAAATGTGGAATAATTTACCCCAAATTAAGACACTTTGATCAATTAAAACATAGAGTATGGGACTCTGTTTGCCCCACATGTGGATCGAAACTTGAATCACTCTTAACTGATGAGAATTCACCTTTAAATCCTAGTTCAATATATGCTTTTTCTAAGCAAGCTCAGGAAAAAATGAGTTTGATGATTAGTCAAATTTACGACATAAATACAACTGTGTTAAGATTTTTCTTAGTTTATGGTTCAAGACAAGCTCTTTCAAATCCCTATACCGGAGTTTGTAGTATTTTTAGTACTAGAGCACTTTATGGTAAACCTCCAGTTATTTTTGAGGATGGATACCAATCACGAGATTTTGTTAGTGTAAAAGATGTTTGTAATGCTTTAATTCTTGCTATGGAAAAAAACGCGGCTAATGGTGAAATTTTTAATGTTGGTACAGGTACACCAATATTAATAAAGGAAGTAGCTGAAATTATTACTAAAAAAATCAATCCTAACTTAAAACCAATATATAATCAACAATATAGGGTTGGTGATATAAGACATTGTGTAGCAGATATTTCAAAAATAAAAAATAAATTAGGATACTCACCTACATTAACTTTTGAAGAGGGAATAGATGATTTAATAGCTTGGATCATGTCTCAAAAATATAGTGTTCAAAAACCTTCTCAAAAAGCAGTAAAAGAGTTAAAAGAAAAAGGATTATTAAAATAAATCAATTTTATATTTTTTAATTTCAAGTTTGAAATGGAAACAATAATTATTTCTGGGGCTAATGGTTTCTTAGGATCGCATTTAGTTGATTTTTGTATTAAGAAAGACAAAAGAGTATATGGTATTGATTTACCTAATCGCCCTATAATAAACTTAGCTCATTATACTAATAGTCAAATTGAATTTTCTCTTAAAGAGAAAATAAAAGTATTTGGTAATTCAATTCAGATTCCAACTGCAAATGAGAATCTTATTTTTCTGGAATGTGATTTGAACAATGCTAATCTATTAGAAAAAATAATCTATGAAATTAAACCTCAATATTTTTTTCATTTTGGAGCGCAACCACTTGTTATACCATCTTGGGAAGATCCTATTGGCACAATAAAAACAAATGTTATTGGAACAATAAATGTTTTTGAAACAATTAAAAAATATGAGTTAAATACAAGGGTTATTGTAGCTTGCACAAGCGCTGAATATGGGACAACAACATCTTCAATCAATAGATCTTTAAAAGAGTCTGATCCATTATTAGCGATTCATCCATATGGGATTAGTAAAATAGCTACTGAGCTACTTGCTAGACAATATTATATTAATTTTGGTATTGAAACTATTAATCTTAGGTTTTTTAACCAAACTGGTCCTAGAAAAAAAGGGGATGCTTGTGCAGATTTTATTAGTAAAATAGCAAAAATCGAATTAGGTTTGTCAGAACCAATATTAGAAGTAGGAAATCTAGTTTCTTATCGTGATTTTACAGGAATAAAGGATTCACTTAAAGCAATATGGTTAACGGCAACAAAAGGGACTCCGGGAGAAACATATAATGTATGTTCTAGTAAAAAAATACAAATTCGAAAACTTTTGAATATTGCTCTTAGTTTCTCATCAAAAAAGATTGAAGTGAGAGAGAATATACCAAATAAATTAAGAAAAACAGATGAAGATATAATAGTTGGAGATAATTCAAAGATAAAAAAAGAATTAGGATGGGAGGTTTCCGTTCCTATTGAAGAAACTCTGAAAGAAATGTATGACTATTGGTTAGATTTTTATTCAAAGTTTAAAATTTAAGATTTTTTAAAAAATAAATGCAGTAACTTGAATATTGATATTATTTTTTGTTAAAATTAAATGTAACTGCATCAAGTGTTTCTTGATTTAAGCTATAATCACAGTGTGGACACTTTATATTTAGATTTTTCTTTAATTTTGAGGTAACATTATCCTTTAAAACAGCAGAGCATTTTCTATTTGGACAAATATTTAATTTTCCAAAAATTACTTCCTGTTCTTCTGGAATATCTTTAAAAATAATTTCAAGGTTATCTATATTTATCTTATCAGTAATAGTATCTTTATTTTTTTCAAGATAATTTTTTAAATATTCAGATTTTGTTCCAATTTTTAATGATATTTTCTCCTCTATTTTAAATCCATTTTTTTTACGAATAAATTGAATATTTCTTATTAAATCATTAATTACTCGTTCAGCTAATAACTCTTCATCGACTGATTTGTCTAAATAAACATTACAGAATTTAGTCTCTGCTTTAATCAAGTTATCTGATGGTTTGACAGATTTTACGATTTCTAATTCTTTTACATTTCCAACTTTCTTAATTATCTCAGGAAATTCTATTTTTGGCATTCCTTCTTTAGTCTCAATAATAATCTTTTTATTTGGCCATCTTAATCTTATTCTGTTTTCATCTTTTATAGCTCTAATAATTTCAATTAATTCACGTGTAAAATGCATCTGCTCTTCTAAATCTAATTGAATCATTTTCTCATCATAATCAGACCAATCCTGCAGATGAATACTTTCTGTTTCTTCTGAACCAATTGATTTTAAGTGAGATTTAAACATTTTAAGGAAAATTTCTTCACTCATCATCGGATTAATTGGTGCCAATAGCAATAAGACTTTATATAAAACACGATATAGAACAGCCATAATTAGAAGCTTATTAGGATCTTCAGAGTAAATATCAAGTTTCTCTCTATTAAGCATTATATACCACCTACTAATATCATTTACTATTAAATCTCTAAGTTCTCCTGTAATCCATGGAAGTTGATAATCATCTGATAATCCTGTTACTTTTTTGATTGTAGAATTTAATCTTGAAATTATCCATTTATCTAATTTACTGATCTTTTTTACGTCATATTTAATCTTTGAAGGATTGAATTCAGCTAGATTAAATTTTTCGTTAGCATACACATAAACATTCCATATTGTATTAAGAATCTTATATGTATCAGTGTATTCTTTAAGATTGAAATTGAAATCTCGACCAGGTTGAGTAACGCCTATACAATAAAATCTGAATGTTTCAGCTCCTTTAATGTTGGAAAAAGATCGGTTTTTCTTTAATTCTGGAACGGTGCCATCTATAAGATCTTCAGGTTTTATAGATGTTCCTTTTGATTTACTCATCTTGGCTTTTTCCATTAATACCCATCCATGCATATAACATGCATTATAATTCTTTCGACCTGATGATACCATTGCACTATTTAATAAACTATTAAACCACCCTCTGATTTGATCTTTTCCCTCTATAATGAAATCTGCTGGAACCCATGTATCATAATGGCTTTTACCATCATAAATTTCTTGAGCCGCCCACATTACTGAACCAGAATCTAACCATACATCTAAAATGTCAGGAATTCTTTTCTTTGTACCAGTTTTACAGATTTTACATTTCCATGTAATTTTATCTATCCAAGGTCTATGTAAATCTTCAGGACATTCCCCTGCAATTTCTTTTAATTCATTTGCAGAACCTATTACTGTAATATTACCACACTTTTCATTATCACAAATCCATACATTTAATGGAATGCCCCAAAAACGTTGTCTTGAAATACACCAGTCTCTTAATGACGTCAACCAACTTTTAAACCATCTACTGCCTGCCCAATCAGGTATCCAATATATTTCATCGTTCTTTTTTAGCAATTCAGGAACTAAGCTTTCTGTTTTAAAAAACCATTGATTTGTAGCCCTGTAAACTAGTTTTGAATCACATCTCCAACAATGTGCATACTCATGTTCAATTTCAGTAGTTAATATGAGTGTTCCCTTTTTCTTTAATAAATCTAGAATCTCCTTATTGGCATCAAAGACGTACATGCCTTCGAATTTACCTGCTTCTTTTTTATAAATACCCCTAATATTCACAGGATTGAAAATTGGTATATTATTTGCTACACCAACTTCAAAATCTTCAGGTCCATGTCCCGGAGCAGTATGTACTAATCCAACACCCTCTGATGCGGATACATATTCTTCAGAAAGGATTATTGAATGGATTTTTTCACTTTTTTTTGCAAATTCC
>JAEOTV010000053.1 GCA_016839635.1 Promethearchaeota archaeon
AAGGGTGACTCCTGCCCTACGAGACGCAAATAAGCGTCAAAACAAAATAGGGGGAGGAGGGCGAAATCAGAGTGTAAGAATTTACACTACCAAAAGACAAAAATCCAGGGTGTAGGCAGGAGTCATTGTTTTTTGATTATAGTTAAATTTTTTTGATTTCTTCCTATTTTGTTTTATTTAAACTTAAAATTTTTTTGAATTTTGTTTAAATTGAGTTTTTTTATTGATAGATTGAATTTAAATTTTTATCCTACATTTAATATATCATTAAGAGTTTATAAATTAAATCATTATAGTTCCTAAGTTAATTTTAGTTTAAATAAAAAATAAAATCAAAAGATGAATTAATTTAATTAATGGATATAAAAAATATAGGATGATAATGTCAGATAACGGAGTAGAACAAACTGTAGGGAGACCAGAACCAGAATTTAAGATTGATTTTATAATAATATTATGGATAATCGTTGGTTTTATCGTATCTTGGGTAAATATGTCTATCATTTCAGAGTCAATGATGATTTGGTCATATTTAACAATAATTTTTACGACGATAATACCTACAGTGATTATTGGGTTAAAGAACCGATTTTGGGGGTATGGTTATTTGATTGGATTTGCAGTGGCAGGAATTCCGTTCTTGATCATTGTTGATCTCTTTATAGGAGGGTATACATTTGCAACAAGTTTATTTATTTTCATTATATTGTGGTTAATCTTTTGGAAAGCTTGGAGGTCTCTATCTTCAATTAAACAAGTAAATAACTAAAAAAGATCTTAAAAAAATTTGAATAATAAAATTACATCAATACTAAATGCTTACATTTTATGCAGAGTTTTGCCTCTTTTTTTGCTTTTTCAGCGCATTCTAGGCAATATTTTGTTTTACAATTAGGGCATGTATAAATTTCTCCTTTTAAATTCCCTTTATGAAAAAGACAAAATTTATCATTAAAATCAACTGAAGGTGGCAATACTGGTGGAGGAGGTACCTTTTTATTACTCATCATGTCACGTTATTTCATAATTTCTTAATTAGAATTAATTAGGTCTTATTAAGATGTTAAAAAAAATTGTAAATTACACTATAATTTAAGCTATTTTACAATAATGTAGGAATATCTTCAATCATAACACTTATAACATTTGCAACAGACATAAACTTTTCTGTAATAATATCAATTGTTAGTTCCCCAGCATCAACCATATCTCCAATAAGATACGTTTCATAGAAGCATTTTTCCATTTCATAACATAATCCGGTTGTATGTAGTATCTCTTTACTTAAATTCAAGTCATTCAATACATTAGATATTCCTTTAACGAGATCTGGTGAAAATTCTTTGAGTTTCACAAGGATTTTTTTAATATTTTTATTTTTTGTGGGAAAACAGCTTATTTTAACAACATCTTCGCGAGAAATAAAGATTAATAAATAATAGGGTGAATCTAATATTTCTTCCTTAATTTCAGATGGAAAAATAGGATTTTTACTAAGTTCATCATTGTTTATAATTAGACCTATTGAAATTTTATTTTTTTGAGTGCTATTGTCTGTTTCCATAATAATCAAAAACCTAAAGATAATTAAAAGTTATATTTGCGTAAGCATATATAAAGTTTTTTTATTTTTATTTTTTTACACGTTTTATATTGGTTGGTTTTGTTATATTTTTCTTTAATTAAAAGCTTATGATTCCTCTTTACTATGGATTCTGGTATTACTAAGATAATATTTGTATTTTATATCAATATCTATTTTTCATTATTTAATATCTCTAATATATATAAATTAATTGAAAGGTTAATAATGGATTTCCAAAATAATTTTAAAAAAAATGAAAACAAATTCGGATTTAAACTTGAAAAGTATACTTCTCAAGAGTGTAGGTTTCATGCGTTATATTTTATTGATTACGAGACTGGGGCTTTACTTGTAAGTAACCGATATACGGATAGTTTAAGTTTTTTAAAGGATGACTTAATCTGTAGCTTTTTAAATGCAATAAATTTATTTATTAATGAGGTAAATGAAGGGGCCAATGAAGAGCTTCAAGAAATCAACTTTAGAGGTACAAGAATTTTATATGAAAGAGAAGGAAGACTCTTAGCTATCGCGATTACTAAAAAGACCAATTTACAAATAGAAAGAGGTATTTTACGAGAAATTGTGGAAGATTTTTATATACGATTTAAGCATCAGATTAATAATTTTAATGGTGAAGTATTTCCTGCAATACTTGACTATAAAAAAAGATTGAAAAGTATGGACTTGAACTCTTTATTCAAATTTGATATTCATATTTAATTCATTAAGAAGAGTTTTCTATATTATCGTCTTTTTTAAGTTTTTCAACTTTATCTTTAAATTTTTCCACTATATGTTTCGCATCAGTTTTTATTTCAATCCGTTTTTCGTCAACTTCTTTTTGTTCTTCAATTTTTTCTGCGTGTTTTTCTATTGTGGTAAGAATTTTCTCACTTGCGATTTCTAAGTTCGGATGGAGCGATGTACGTTGTTCATACAATTCTCGTTGTTTTTCAATTCGAAAAGCTTTTTCACTAATAGATTTTTCAATTTTCTCTCCTGTTCCATCAATATCTGCATGAATGTCTTTACGTTGTTCATCTAACTCTCTTCTTTTTTCTATCATAAATGCTTTCTCTCCAATTGATTTTTCAATTTTTTCTCTTGTTCCATCAATGTCTGCATGAATCACTTTGCGTTGTTCATCTAACTCTCTTCTTTTTTCTACCATAAATGCTTTCTCACCAATTAATTTTTCAATTTTCTCTCCTGTTCTATTAATATCTGCGTGAATTCCTTTGCGTTGTTCATCTAACTCTCTTTGTTTTTCAATTCGAAAAGCTTTCTCACCTATAGATTTCTCTATTTTCTCTCCCGTGCCATCGATATCTGCTTGAATGCCTTTACGTTGTTCATCTAATTCCCGTTGTTTCTCAATTCGAAAAGCTTTCTCACCTATAGATTTCTCTATTTTTGCCCCAGTTCCATCAATATCTGCTTGAATGCCTTTACGTTGTTCATCTAATTCCCGTTGTTTCTCAATTCGAAAAACTTTCTCACCTATAGATTTCTCTATTTTTGCCCCAGTTCCATCAATATCTGCTTGAATGCCTCTACGTTGTTCGTCTAATTCCCGTTGTTTCTCAATTCGAAAAGCTTTCTCACCTATAGATTTCTCTATTTTCTCTCCCGTGCCATCGATGTCTGCTTGTATTCCTATACGTTGTTCGTCTAATTCCCGTTGTCTTTCAATTCGAAAAGCTTTCTCACCTATAGATTTCTCTATTTTTGCCCCAGTTCCATCAATATCTGCTTGAATGCCTTTACGTTGTTCGTCTAATTCCCGTTGTTTCTCAATTCGAAAGGCTTTCTCACTAACAGATTTCTCTATTTTCTCTCCCGTACCATCAATATCTGCATGTATTCCTATGCGCTGTTCATCGATTTCTCGTCGTTTTTCAATCATAAATGCTTTTTCATCAATAGCTCCTGAAATCTTATCCTTCCCCTTTTCAAATGATAATTTTCTTTCTTCTTCAGTACTCTTTAAATAAGCCTCTCTCTCTTCTTTTTCTTTCCTATAAAGTTCATCGACTACCTTCTTTTGTTGTTCTATTTCTTCTTGAGATAAAGGTTTTTCATTTTCACCCAAAATTCTCACTTTCAAAAAATTTTTGGAAATTTTTTTTTAAATATAATATCAAAATTCCTATTTAATAATTTTTATGTTTAAACCATAAATAAGTTTTATAATAAAGAAGGAATATTAGGCTTTAATTAAAAATATTAGCTTTAATATTATTTATTTAATAGGAATCGGCTCAAATGAATCATCTTGCATATATTCCATAAGACTTTCCATTGTTAATTTCATTGTGAGCATTTCTATAACTTCTAGCTCCAATTTCTTTGATTTTTCTGAATCTAAAGCCAAATTATGCATAGCAATTAAATTTTTAAATTCATGTTTTAAATTATCTCTTAACTCATCTTGCTTATTTAAGTTGATAACTTGAGTTTCTAACCATTTATCTATTTGTTGTTTAATTTGAATATCTACATTATTACCTTTATGATAAGTCACTTCAACTTCATTGAGATTCTCTAAATTATTAAGATATTTTTGATCTTGGTACATTGGTTTAAGTAATATTCCAAGATTCATGACCAAAGGTTGTTTTTGCAGTTTCTCCAAAGACCCTGTTAAGAATTCTAAAACCTGATCTTTTTGTGTTATTTTTGAATAGTTAATGTATTGCTGAACAAAATGCATAATTGAGTTTTTCATTAATAATTCTTCAAAATCAAAGATAGATTCAGGCTTAATTTCAAGTGTATTATTAATACAAGTGTGTAATGAATTCATGAAAGGTTTAATATCTTTAAACATTGAGAATTTTTCCACAAAACTCAGAATATCACCTAAAATCTCGAGTTTATTCTCATCTGGTTCTGTTTTATAATAGTGATTGATATTTTGCTCCAAATCAATATTCTTATCAGGTATCGATAAAAGTTGCTTTACATCAGAATATATGGAAGTGAGATCCACAATAATTTAATATCCACTTCAAAACTTATAAAAATTCTTTTTTAATAAACAAAAGTAGTAGAAAAAAAATTAAAAAGCCGTAGTGATTAATGATGTTGTACCATGTTTTTGAGCTTCTTGCATATGTTTCATCACTTCTTCAAAAGCTAATGGCGCTAAATCGAGAGCACTTATACCTGACAATTTCAACTCAGCTGTTAGAGTATCAGCAAGATTATTACAATCACCTGAAAAAAATATTTTCCTTCTACCAAATTCTTTCCGTAGTTTTTGACCAACCTCTTCAATAGCACAATATCCGGCTACGAGACCTTTTACAAACCCTTTCTTTTTTAACTGGTCAATTAAATCTTCATCATGTCCCTTGCCCATCACAATAAACCATCCACCATTAAATTTTTCTTGATGATCATAAGCTAGCATTTGTAATACTGTTAATGGATTATTTTGACATCCTTCTCTACACAAAAGCTCTTTTCCTTTTATGATTTTAACGTTTTCAGGAAATTTTTGAAGGAGATTCCAGTCATATTTCTCTTTATATTCATTTAGATCTTTACCGATAACATTAATTTTATTTAAATCCCCCTCTCCTAAACCTCGTTCAAATGCGATTTTTAAATGAGGAATTTCCTCAAGATTTAATCCAAAAACTCGAGCACCTACTACATCAACGGCTAAAGGATCAGTCCCTCCAATTAAAATATTGAAAGGTATAACGAGTTTATCCTCCCATGCTGTTGGGGGATAATGACCATTCACAATCCCTTCAATACCATCTATAAGTGCGATATCAGGTTTGATTGACTCATATACATCCACCAATTTAGAATGTAAATTGAAATTATGATCTTTTCCACGATCAGCATGAATGGGAAATCCCCATTGGTTTTTTAAACTAAGTGTTACCACCCCCATCGAGTGAGTTTTGAGTTTAGGAATATTAATATAAGTTAATGAATCTCTGTTTTCTATAATGTTTACTATAGTTTTTGGTAATCTAAAAGTCATTAAATTATATCCTTTTGAGTCTTTTTCTATAGAAGGTTTTCCAGAAAATTCAAAAGGTTGAGTATCTTCTTCATCTAAGTAAATCATATTTGCTCCATTTTTTTCGCAAATTTCCCTATAACCTGTAATAGTAAATACTAATCTAGTTAAGTTGCCTTGAGTAGAATTTTCCATCACAAAAATTTTTGCTCCCTTTTCCTTCAAATAAAGAATCACTGCTTCTAAAACTTCTGGTGACGTGTGAGTATGTTTTTTAAAATCTATCCCGTTTACTT
>JAEOTV010000295.1 GCA_016839635.1 Promethearchaeota archaeon
AGCTCCCCCTGATTTCGACTCAGAAATTTCTGCTTCTGAGTATGATACAGAATTCGTATTAGAGGAAGAATCAGAAACTTTAGGCTCAGTTTTAAAAGATCTTGGATGGGATCAAGAGGAAGATTAAGATCTTTTATCGTTCACAGTCTTTTTTACATTAAAATAAACTTTTAAATAAATTATCCTCCAATTTATATTTAAATTAATTTATCAATAAAAATTTAAGAAATTTTCATTAATAATTTGTGAATTATTATGAATGAAACTGAAACAATAAGAAGGGAAGCAACAAGTAAATCCAGGAAAATTTTATTTGGTTCTCCTAGATTAAGTACATCAATAGTACTTGGTATTGAAGGATGGGCATTACTCACATTATATACAAGCGGATATGGATTACATCCATTTCTAGCGGGATTTTCAATATCGATGGGCTATTTAACTATTGCTCTCTGTCAATTTCTTTTTGGATTGCTAAGTGATGCTAAGTATACAAGGTGGGGTAGAAGAAAACCATATATAATAATTTTTGCTCCAATATTGGCAATTTCAACAATTTTCTTACTATTACCCGCATTAGTCATTGATCTAACAGATAAAACGACACTATTTATTTGGATGTTGATATGGGAAATAATGTTTCGAATGAGTTATTCAGTAACTACTCCATACCAAGCATGGATGGCAGAAGTATTTCCTGTAGAGGAAAGACCAGAAGTGTCTCAATTTCAGAATATTTTTAACTGGATAGGTAATGCTACTATGGCTGTTTTCTCACTACTTATTTTAACTAGCTATATAAATGCAATAGAAGATGCGGGAGACGTGAATATAGCTATTCCTCTTGATTTTTTAATACCAATAATAATCTTTGGACTTCTGCTAATAATATTGTTTTATTATATCGCATTTAAAATCCCTACAGAACCTCATTATAAGATTAATACAAAATTAAAAGAAAATTTAAAGACAATTACAAAAAATAAGAACTTCATGCTGATTGTTTTAATGATAGGGATTTCAGGATTAGGGTGGTCTATGTTATCCACAGGAATGTTGAAATACCTCACTGATGCTTTGGCTCTAGGATTTTTAGATTATATGATTGCAGCAATATGTTTAGTGTTTACAATTTTCATTTTCTTATACCTTTGGCGTAGATCAATAGAGAAATCTGGGAAAAAGAAGACACTTCTATCTGTTTTTATCCTAGCGATTGTTACTCTTCCTATAACACTTGTTGGATTAATCCAATTAGATTCTTATTTAATAATTGGTATAATCTTTATAATTGTGGTTGCTACAAGCTTAGCGGGATGGTTTTTATTTCCATATATTGTTTATGCTGATGTAGCTGAAGATGATGAGAAATCAACAGGAGATTTAAAAGCTGGAATTTATGCTGGATTTCCTTCCATTATTCTTAACATTTTTCAAGCTTTAGGTGCTTTCTTAATCGGGTCAATTTTTTCATTGCCAAATATCTCTGCTACTAAAGATTTTTCATGGGGATTAATTCTTTTTGGACCACTAATTTCTATTATCTTACTTATCTCTTACTTTTATACCAAGAAATATGTTAAATTAGATTTTGATTGGGAGAAAAAATAGGTAAAAATAATATATTCTCTTTTTTTTTATTTCTTTTCAATTAATAAACTAAAGGATTTGACAAATCTCAATATTCAAAAAATTGAATTCAAGTTAAATAATTTAAAAATATTGTGGAAAATTTAAGGATAATAATGTCTAATTGACATATATTATTTTTAGAATATGGAAAAAATGTCTCTACAAAAATCAGGAATCACCTATAAAAATATTAAAAAAAAATTTGTTATTTATATTAATTTTCGTGGAGATATAAAAGATATTCCTCCTAAAATTGAACTATTATACCAAAAGTATATAGATTATGTTATTGGACCCGCTATAGCTGTTGTAGACTATGGCGTGTATAGTGAAGGCGGAAAGGACATAGATATTTGCTTCGAACTTAAGAATCATGAGATACCTAGTAGTATCAAAACTAAATATCTTGATCATATTGAAGTATTGTCTATAACACATCAAGGTACATATGACACCTTAAACAAAACTTTTCAAAAAATCTCTAATTATATGCAAGAACATTTAGTTTCTGGTACTAGTTGGTTAAGGCTTGTTTACCATAAACATAATATGAAGAACTCAGAAGAAAATCTAATAGAAATTCAATACCAACTACATAAGTGGGATGATCGATTAGAGAAAAATCTGGATAGAGTTTTAGGAAAAAAAAGAAGAGAAGAAATCATAAAAGACAGAGAAAATTTATTTACACTCGAGTCCTCAAGAGAGGAGCGAATATGCTGGCTTAAAACTATGTTAAATCGTATTGATAAAATTGCGAATGATAATGAGAAATATGACATAATATCGAGCTGTGCACATGATTTTTCCCAAAAACGTATTGATTACATGAGGAATATTTATGAGCATAATAAAAACATTGATGAAGTCATAACAGAAATGAAGAAAGACTACGCGTGGTATGAAAATCCTATACGAGAGGGTAATATAATATATATAACTAAAATACCTGTTAATCCAGAAGGATATGAAAAAGCTAAATCTCTAGAAGACAAGAAAAAAAATTACTGCCACTGTCGGTTTATTAATTCTAATTTAGAGAAAGATATATCTCCTACTTTTTGTTATTGTGGTACTGGTTGGTATCGACAACAATGGGAAGGGATACTAGGAAAGCCAGTTCGAATCAAAATACTGAAATCGCTTTTAAAAGGTGATGACAATTGTCAAGTTGCTATTTATCTTCCTCAAGGTAATTAATCAACTTAAAGTTATTCCTCATATGATAATATATAGGTGTTAGAAAAAATATAACATTAATTTTTTTTAAAAACTTAATATCTTCTGTCTTTTGAAACTATCTTTACATTTAATGCTTCAGGACCATTTCCATCTTTTGATTGTTTTAATTCAAATTCTACCTCATCTCCCATATCAAGTTTTTTAAAACCATCCATGTTAACGTTTGAAAAATGGACAAAAACATCATCCTGATCTTCTACACTGATGAAACCATAGCCCTTTTTTGCATCAAACCATTTAACGAGCCCAATCTTCTTATCTGGCATTTATTATTCTCTTGTTTTTGATTTTTATTTTAAAACAAAATATACTACAAATCTTCGAGGGATATTTCTTAAGAGTAATATTAATTGAAATTATATAGAAAAATAAATTTTTGTTTTAAAATTTTTTTAAACACACCTTCTTCTTAGATAAAATCAATAAATAATTGAATACTTAATTTATACAAGTATGATTTATGATAAAGTTCTAGAAATTTATCAGAGATACCATATATGCATTCATTGTTTGGGTAGAATGTTTTCTCTTCTAGCAACAAACACAACAAATTACGAAAGGGGAAATTCTTTACTACTTTCGATAACAATGGAAAATCATAAGAATTTTTTTAAT
>JAEOTV010000296.1 GCA_016839635.1 Promethearchaeota archaeon
TAATTGACGTTTATATTTTACATGGAGGAGATTTAAATAAAACAATTTTTTTATTAAATTTCCATGAATTTTGGACGTATTTGTTTATTTTGCTTTTTATTACTTTCATCTATATTTTTGGATATTTTATAGTTAAGAAACAAGTGATTTTTGATAGAGTGATCAAAGAATCTGAAGAAAGATATTCTAGGTTAATTAATGGAGCATATGATTTATTTTCAAGCATCCAAGATGGAGTAGTTGTACTTGATAATGATTTCAATATTATTCATATTAATCCTACTATTGAAAAATGGTATTCACATAAAAAGCAAATAATTGGGAAAAAATGTTTTGAGATCTATGAAAATCGAGATTGTATATGCGAAAACTGTCCTAATCTAAGTCTAATTGAAAAGAAGATTATTAGGAGTAAAATACATACATATGATAAAGAAAATAATGAAACTGGTTGGTTAGAGATATTTTCTTTTCCCTTAATTAATGATGATACATCTAAAATGATAGGTATAATTAATTATTGCAAAAATATTACTGAAAAAATCAAAGCAGAGCAAATAATTATCGAAGAAAACAAAAAATTACAAGAACTTAATCAATTTAGAAAAAATTTGATTATACGAGTCTCGCATGAATTAAAAACACCATTAAATTCAATCCAGAGCACTACTCAACATCTTTTAAGTAATTATAGAAGCGAAATAAAACCTCAAATTCTTCAATTTATCAAAACAATCCATCAAGGGGGATTAAGATTAGCATCATTAGTAAAAAATACTTTAGACACCTATATGATAGAGTCTGGAAAATTAAAAATTAATAAAGAAAAAGTAAATCTTTCAGAACTTGTTCGAAACAGTATTGCTGATATCATATTTTTAGCTATTAAACGCAATCTAACTTTGAAGTCAGATATAAGTGACTTACTAAATCTAAAAATTGATCCAATTAGAATGGAACAAGTAATTATAAACTTATTATCAAATGCTTTAAAAAATACTCCTCCCGGAGGTGAAATTTACGTTACTACAATTGATAACAACAATCATATTGATTTAATGATTAAAGATACTGGAATTGGGTTAACTAAAGATGAAATGGGAAAGTTATTTACACCATTCGGTAAAATTGAAAGATATGGTCAAAATCTTAATGTAGATATTGAGGGTACAGGAATTGGGCTCTATTTGGCTAAAGAGATCATAGAATTACATGGAGGAAATATATTTATTGAGTCATTAGGCAGAAATAAAGGTTGTACTTTCACAGTGAGATTAAATAAGTCATGATTTATATATTTTTAAGTAACTTCTCAAAGTCAGGAAAGTTAAATGGTTTAAGGAAATAGCCATCTGCCATTGTTTCATTCATCATGGCTTTTACTTCATTCTCGGGAACCGCCGTAATATAATAAACTGGTATATCTTTATACTTTTTATCTGATTTTATTTTTTTACAAATATCGTAACCACTAATATCGGGAAGAAGAATATCTAAAAATATTAATTTTGGATGATTTACTTCTAAAGCTCTAAAAGTTCCAGCACCAGATACAACATCTTTACAAGTATGTCCTTTTATCTGGAAAAAGTCTACTAATACCTTATTTGTAGAGAGATCATCATCAACTAATAATATGTCATACTCAGTACTTTCTTCTTGATATTCATCTAATGCATTTGCTATAATTCCTTCAAGATTTAAGCTTTGATCATATACTTCTTTGATTTTAGATAAAATACTCCACTCTAATTTATCCTTATAATTCTCAATTAATAAATGTGAGAATCCTTTAATAGCTGTTAAAGGTTCTTTTAAATCATGTGACAATTTCGAAATTGTTATTGTTGGGCTTGGTCTTAAACTAGAGTCAATATATGATTCAACAGATTTTCTGATTAATTTTGATAAAGTGGAGAATTTTTTATTTTCACTAAATTCCAACCATCTATTCTTTATATCCTCAGATACTAAAATTGTAATTCTTTCTTTTTCTTGTTTATCTTTAATATTTTTCTTTGCCATTCATTTATTCCCTCTTTTCAATCCTTAGGCTATTTTTTTATTTTCCATTTCTCCATATTATTTTGAAATATTAGAATAAAATATGTGAAAATTATAATATTTTTATAAACCTCTTAATTACAAAATTATTAAACCTATATTTAAATTTGTTTTAAACAATATGAAAAAGACACATTTCATAATACAAATCATTATTATGATGTTTGTAAGTAAAATAGGGGGTTTATCCCTAAGATAAGTACCCCCTATTTTTGGAAGGGATTTTTAGGATTTGCTTATTTTTAATTTAAGTTTTTGCTTCTATTACAATCATTCAGACATTATTTTAAAAAATAAATAAAAAAAAATGTTTATTGTTAATTTATTCTCATTCCAAATTAGATTCATTATCTTTAAGTTTTTTAAATGCACTTGTTACTTTCAGTATTCTACTCGTTGATTCTTTTTCAGATTTCTCAGATTTACCTTTTGATACTTTACCATTTCCACCAGATTCAGTTAATTGATTTTTTAAATCTTCTGCCAATGTGCCTAACCTATTAGCCGTAGCAGTGATCTCTTCCATCGAGGCAGTTTGCTGCTCTGAGGATGCACTAATTCCTTCTAATGCTCGAGAATTCTCTTCTCCTGCAGATGTAGTGGATTCAATGTCTTGTGTTATAGATCCTATTAAATCAACTGTAGATTGGATACGATTTGTTATCTCTCGGACTTCTGAGCCTGTCTGATCAACAGCACCTCTAGATTCTTCAGCAAGTTTCCGAACCTCATCCGCAACTACCGCAAAACCACGTCCATGTTCACCTGCTCGTCCCGCTTCAATACTTGCATTAAGTGCAAGTAGATTTGTTTGATCTGAAATGCTTGTTATTAGGTCCATAATTCTATTAATATCTGTGGTTGATTTCATGATTTCATGAGATAGACTATTAATATTACTGGACATTTTACTGATCTCTACGAGTGAATCCACTTGACTTTGAGTATTCATAGATACTTCCTGAGTAGTCGAGGCAATTTCTTCAGAGGCAGCATTCACTTCACTGGCACTCGCAGCTAATTCAGTCGCCATATTAGATACATTAACACTTGCATTAGAACCTGCTGCCA
>JAEOTV010000297.1 GCA_016839635.1 Promethearchaeota archaeon
TCAATATCCTCCGGTTTATCGATTCCAAGCTCTTTCAAACTAGCCCGAATATCATACTCGCGGAAGTAGTAATATTTTTCCTTTTCACGCCTTTCGATAATCTTCATTTGTGCTTCAAAGCATTCAGGACATACCCAATAATAAGTATCCGGTGTATAATCAATTTTTTCACCTTTACCATAAGGCGGATAAGCAAACTGGTCCTCTATTTCTCCATTCCAAAAAACAGCGTCTTTTTCTATATTCCAGCATCGCCGACATCTACAGATTGAAAGCTGAAATAAATCATCCATTGAACGAACTTTCTGATCTATTCTCTGAACTCCGATGAAATTATCCAAAGAGTTTTGAAGATACCCTTGGTCCAATGTACGATTAAACTGATCATCCAAAACCGTAAGCCAGAGCTTTCTAAGATTAGTTCTTATTCGCCTTAAATATTCGCTTCTTAGTTTGATTATTCTGCCATGTTTCATAATTCTCAAAAAAAACTGAGGTATTTTCAAATAGTACTATATAATATGAAAGAAAAAAATAATTTAAATATAGTGTAAGGGAAAGTTTTATGATTTATAAACATACGGCTGGATATTTCGAGGATTTGAATTTAGGTATGGCAGAAACCATGGAGGAGGTTCGAATGTTGCTAGAGGAGTGTCTAACCATTGAGGTCCTTGTCTTAAGACCATAAATTTACCCCAATAGAAGCGCCTTGCTGCTGCCGGGTGATACCAAGGAGAATTGGGATCTAACCACATGGGGTTGTGCTCTCCTCTACCAAAAGCCTCCTTACACCCTCTTCCAAGATTCAACCATTCACGCGTTAATTGATTAAATTGCACAGGTTCTCCAAAATAATTTTGTGTTGGAGCTCTAGGGATTATATATTCGTTAACGTATTTCTCAGTATAAATTAAATAGTAGTCGTCAGTAGCGGATTTATCAAATTCTACATGATGGCGTACACCTTTACTTACATAGAACCCAGTAACCCAGTCTAATCCATAAGCCTCACGCCTAAGTCTTTCAGTCTGAGCAGCCCTTGATCTCTCCGAGCCCCACCCAATTCCATACAAACTTAAATGAGCTTGGATCTGAACCTGCACTCCTAAATGGTTTAAGGCTGCTAACTTATTGCTCAAATTACGTTTATAATTATAGTATCATTTCTTCGTGAAACTCAACTTTCACGATTAAACATATATACATCAATATTACTATGATATCACGCTCATAGTATGAAAATTGGAGAGAATTTTGGAATAATTTATAATCTAATAACTTATTCCTTCTCATCTATGAATTGGAGTTTTTCACCCTTAACTAATCTAACAATTAACCATCTCCATAGGACAATTATGAGAACAAAAATTAGAGCTGAAATGGTTGGAAGCATTTGTGAAGGTAAATAATTTATAATCACTCCACCGAGAATGGGTGATATTATCTGACCAACACTAGTTAAAGAGTTATTAACACCTAATATACTACCAGTTTCTTCTCTTTTGACAGCATTTGTTAATTTGCTTGTAAGAATAGGGCGAGCTACCCCTGTTCCAAACGCTATAAAGAAATAAGGTACATAAACTATCCAGTACGTCGAAGAAAATATAAGAAAAACCATTGCAAGAATCATAGAAAAAATGCCCATTCCTAAAGTTTTGTTTTCACTAAATTTTTTCAGCAATGGATTAATGAGAATAGTTTGAAAAATAACCCTAAGCACGCCAATCCAAGCCATATAAAAAGCAACCTCTTGTGCAGTTGCATGTATTTGTTTATAGGCAAATAAAGCAGATGAATTCATAAAGAGGAAAAATCCAAAATTATAAATGAAAAAAGTCAAAATTAAACCTCTAGTTATGGTAGATTTAAAGAAATACTTGGCTTCTTTAATAGGAATTATGTCTCCAACCGTGAAAGCTAATTTTTCCTCTCTTTTACTTAGAGATTCGGGTAAAAAAGCTATTACTAAAATTATTGAAAGAAGGCTAATTCCAGCAGCAAAAAAAAAGGGAGCTGAAAAGTTAATTGATAACAATAATCCCCCAATTACCGGTCCAAAAATTAATCCAGCACCAAAAACCGCGCTTGAATAACCAAATATTTTAGTTCGATACTTTGGATTTGTCACATCACTAATATACGCCTGGCTAACAGTCATGTTACTTCCTAAAAGTCCGTCTACGAGTCGAGCAGCGATTAATATCCAGACATTATTAGCTATTCCAAGAAGAAAGAATCCTATTACTGTGCTCGTTTGACTAATTAGTAACAATGGTTTTCTTCCGAATCGATCACTGAGTTTACCAGTAATTGGACTCGCGAACAGTTGGCATATACTAAAGATACTAAGAATAATGCCAATCCATAATGGATTTAAACCTAGAGACAATCCTAAAAATGGGATTATAGGCATCACACTGCTAAATCCTAAGACTTCCGTAAATTGAATCAGGAAAATGATTAATAGGCGTTTATCAAATTTTATTTCTTGAGCTGGCAGTTTCGAACTAATGAATCTTCACATCTCTAAATCTTAATATTTAAAAGCAACTTTTATCTGAGAGAAATGTAAATTATTTAAGTCTTATGTCTTTATATTATCAAACTTATATCTAAAATACATATAAAAAAAGTTAGTTATTAAAATAACAAATTCATAAGGAAGTCTACTTAAGGCATATTTTTTCTTATGCTGATTTAAATTGATTAAATGTTTAAATTAATATAATTTATATAAATTAATCATATATAGTGCCAATTTTTAATTAAGTTATAAATTTACTGAACTGACGATGGCTAAAGAACTAATAAAAGCAATAATATTTACAGAATTTGACGAAGAACTTGGACCAAATCCAATTTTGTGGTACCCTTCTGATTTACCTGAGAGCTTTCGTATGGTAGTTAGTATTAAATCAATTACAATTCTTTCAGCAGACCAAGGATTAATGCCTAAATCTCTTATCATTATGCCATTTCCCTCATTAAACTCGAAAGGTATAATAAAATATATAGAAAA